>DASVNC010000113.1:0-3512 GCA_036384055.1 Parvibaculum sp. | reverse complement strand
GCCGCATTCTCGTCACGCTCTCTGAAAATCCCGAGGCGGTGACGATCAGCGTGACGGATTCAGGCTGCGGCTTGCCGAAGACGGATCGCGCCCGCCTGACGGAACCCTACATGACCACCCGCACCAAGGGCACGGGCCTCGGTCTCGCCATCGTCAACAAGGTGATGGAAGACCACGGCGGCACTCTATCGCTGGAGGACGCGCCGGTGTCCGAAGGCTGGGAAAGCGGCGCGCGCGTGCGCCTCGTTTTCCCGCATCTGGAAGACGACGGCGACGCGGCCGGCGAAAACGAGACGAAGACAGTGAACGAGGAAGTGCATGGCGTCTGATATTCTGATTGTCGACGACGAGGCTGATATTCGGGAACTCGTCGCGGGCATCCTGAACGACGAAGGCTACGACACCCGTGTCGCCGGCGACAGCGACAGCGCGCTGACGTCGATCGAGGCGCGCCGGCCGGGTCTGGTCGTGCTCGACATCTGGCTGCAGGGAAGCCGTCTCGATGGTCTCGAACTTCTCGACGTCATCCACGAACGCCACCCGGACCTGCCCGTCGTCATCATCAGCGGCCACGGCAATATCGAGACGGCTGTCTCGGCGATCAAGAAAGGCGCCTACGACTTCATCGAGAAGCCCTTCAAGGCCGACCGTTTGATCCTGATCGTCCGCCGGGCGCTGGAAGCCTATCGCCTGCGCCGCGAGAACGACGAGTTGCGCACGCGCATCGGCGACGACACCACGCTGATCGGCGTGTCCGCCGCCGTCGCCCATGTCCGCCAGACCATCGACAAGGTGGCGCCGACCGGCAGCCGCGTCCTCATCACAGGTCCGTCGGGCTCCGGCAAGGAGGTCGTCGCCCGTCTGCTCCATGCGCGCTCGCGCCGCGCCGGCCATTCTTTCGTTGCGATAAATACCGCGACGATGGCGCCCGAACGCATGGAGACCGAGCTTTTCGGCACCGAGGCCTCGGCCTCCGGACCGCGCAAGATCGGCGTCTTTGAACAGGCGCATGGCGGCACGCTCTTCCTCGATGAAGTGGCCGAAATGCCGATCGAGACCCAGAGCAAGATTCTGCGCGTTCTGGTCGAACAGACGTTCGAGCGCGTCGGCGGCGGGCCGAAGGTCAAGGTCGATGTGCGCGTCGTCTCCTCGTCGAGCCGCGATCTGAGCGACGAAATCGCCAAGGGCCGTTTCCGCGAAGACCTGTTCCATCGCCTCAACGTGGTGCCGATCCAGGTGCCGCCGCTCGCCATGCGCCGCGAGGATATTCCGCTGCTGGTGGATTATTTCATGGCGCAGATATCCCGCATGACCGGCCTGCCGCCGCGCCGCATATCGGAAGATGCGATGGCGGCGCTTCAGGCGCATGACTGGCCGGGCAACGTCCGCCAGCTGCGTAACAATGTCGAGCGGCTGCTGATCCTGACCTCGGGGGATTCCTCGGCGGTCGTCACCGCCGACATGCTGCCGGCCGAAGTCGGATCGTCCGCCCAGATCACCGTCAATGGCGCGGGCGGCGAGCACATCATGGCCCTGCCGCTCCGCGAGGCGCGTGAAACCTTCGAGCGGGAATATCTGATGGCCCAGATCAGCCGCTTCGGCGGCAACATCTCGCGCACCGCCGCCTTCATCGGCATGGAGCGCTCGGCGCTGCACCGGAAGCTGAAATCGCTCGGCGTTGCGACGACGAGCCGCCCCGACGTGCTCGTCTGACCGGCCGGAAGGAAGCGTCTTGTCCCGCATCGCCTATGTGAACGGCCAGTACGTCCGCCACGAGGAAGCCGCCGTCCACATCGAGGACCGGGGCTATCAGTTCGCCGATGGCGTTTATGAAGTCTGCGGCGTGCGCGGCGGCAAGCTGATGGATGAGGAGCTGCACCTGGAAAGGCTGCAACGGTCGCTTGCCGAGCTGCGCATCGCCATGCCGATGGCGCTTGCCGCCCTTCGCCATGTCGTCCGCGAAGTCGTCCGCCGTAACCGCATCCGGAACGGCATGGTCTATTTCCAGATCACCCGCGGCGTCGCGCCGCGCGATCATCCGTTTCCGCCGGCCGGCACGCCGTCCTCCATCGTCGTCACCGCCAAGCGGCTGAACGAGGCCCGCGTCGCCCGGTCGGTGGAGCAGGGCGTCGCCGTCGTCACCCGGCCCGACGAACGCTGGGCGCGCCGCGACATCAAGTCGATCTCGCTGCTGCCGAACATTCTGGCCAAGCAGTCGGCCCGTGAGGCCGGCGCCTATGAGGCCTGGCTGGTCGATGGCGAGGGCTTCGTCACCGAGGGCTCGTCGACCAACGCCTGGATCGTTGACCGGGGCGGACGGGTCGTCACCCGGCCCTCAGGCCCCGACATCCTGAACGGCGTCACCCGCCGCGTGCTCTTCGACGCCGCCAAACGCGCCGGCATCGAGATTGTCGAGCGCAGGTTCACCGTCGAAGAGGCGAGGACCGCCCGTGAGGCGTTCCTCAGCGCCTCATCGGCCATCATCATTCCGGTCGTCAGCATCGACGGCGAATCCATCGGCAACGGGGCGCCGGGCTCGGTCACCATGCGCCTTCGGGAGGCTTATGCCGCAAGCGGCAGCCTCACCTGAGTTCGGCTGAAATAGCCGGAAATTCCGCGAAGTCACCGTGAAACAATAAAAAACCGCCCGTAAGGGCATGGGGTGACGATTTCGCACTTGCAGCATTAAAATAAAACGCCAGATTGTAGAGAAGGCCGCAGCTGATGCCCTTCGGGGTGTCGGATCAGCCAACAGAGGTCAGCCGTTGCGGCCCAGCCGACCCGCCCAAATTCGACAAATGGGGTTTACCCATGAGCGAGAAGACCCATAACTTGCAGGACACGTTCCTGAACCATGTGCGCAAGCACAAGGTCAACCTCACCATCTTCCTTGTAAACGGGGTGAAGCTTCAGGGCGTCGTAACCTGGTTCGACAACTTTTGTGTGTTGCTGCGTCGCGATGGCCACTCGCAACTCGTGTATAAACACGCCATATCGACGATCATGCCAGCGTCTCCCGTACAGCTTTTTGAGCCGGGGGCGAACGGCGAGGAAGCTTGAGACTTTTTATTGAATAAAGAGACCGAAGCCGGTTCCACGCGCAGTGTCACGCGCGCCTTTGTGCTCGTCCCTTGGCTTAAATCCGCCGAGCAGGACGCAAAGAGGCGCGGGCGGCTGCAGCGCACCCAGGAGGCCCGGCTGGAAGAAGCTGTCGGCCTCGCCGCAGCCATTCGTCTGTCCATCGTCGGCACGGCGATCGCCAACGTCGCCGAGCCGCGCCCGGCGACGCTGATCGGCGAGGGTAAGGTCGAAGAGCTGAAGGGCCTCCTTGCCGAATTGAAGACCGATCTCGTCATCGTCGATGGGCATCTCTCGCCGGTGCAGCAGCGCAATCTCGAAAAGGCCTGGAACCTCAAGATCCTTGATCGCACCGGTCTGATCCTCGAAATCTTCGGCGAACGCGCCAACACGCGTGAAGGCGCGCTGCAGGTCGAACTGGCGCATCTGAATTA
>DASVNC010000112.1:0-11895 GCA_036384055.1 Parvibaculum sp. | reverse complement strand
CAGCCGCGCATCAGCCGTCCGCCTTGCGTCAGCGCGAATTCGGACGACGCGGTAATCGGAGCGTCGAGCGCGTAGTTGGCGTCACCCATATCCTTCAGCGGCTCGGGCCGTCCGCGATCGCCGTTGCCGGCTTCGAGCGCCGGCGCGGCGCGCAGGCCGTGGACGCGCAGCGAGAGAATGCTGCCCGCGGGCACCTTCAGAACCCGTTCGTCCATACCGCTCGCCTGCGGGACGCCGTCCGCGCCCTGGCCTTCGAGATAGATCGGTGCGACGCCGGTATAGGCGGGCGGCGTGATCCAGGCTTCGATGGTGAATGCCCGGCCGGCGCCGGCGCCGGGCAGGAAGGCGGCGGCGATGCGGTGAAACTGGCCGGAGCCCGTTCCGGCGAGGCCGATGACCAGAAGAAGCGCCACAGCTGCCCTGAGGCCATAGGGATCGCGCGCGGCTAGTCCGGGCGCGGCGAGGCCGGTCTTCAGTTTTTTCAGCCGTTCGCCGACCCAGCGCTGATGGGCAATCCAGAGCACGCGGTCGCCCGTGCCCTCAGCGGGGATATCTTCATAAGCGGCCAGCGGCTGATGCGTGAGGCCGGATGCCCGTTCGAGGTGGCGCAGCGCCGCTGTCCGGTCGGGCCAGCGGAAGCCTCTGAAGCCCCGCCAGAGGGCCAGCGCGAGCAGGCCGCCGAAACAGGCCAGCAGCGCCCAATGGAGGCCCATAGGGAGGCCTGTGAAGGCTCCATAGAGCGCGAGGGCCATGAAGAAGCCGGTCAGCCCTGCGGCAGGCCAGAAAGCCGGCCACAGGCCCTCCCAGAGCAGCATGGCGCGGGCGATGCGGATCCGTCGCTCGATGCGCCGGGGCAGCCGACGAGCCCGGCGCGCGGCGCGGCGGCGCTCCCGCCGCATCCGGTTCAGGCTCTCATTCGTCGGCAGGTCTTTGTCGTCGGGGCCGGTCACGGGTCTGGCGCCTCGTTTCGCGCCTGGGCCCGGTTCGTCCGGCCGCTAGCGCGAAGGGTTTTTGTCGGTTTGAAGCCAAGCCGGAATCATATCCTGCTTCAGGATTTCGTCATAACTGGGGCGCGCCCGCACGACGGCATAGCTCGCCCCGTCGACGAGGACTTCCGGCACCAGCGGCCTGGTATTGTAGGTCGAGGCCTGAACCGCGCCATAAGCGCCGGCCGACATGACGGCGATGAGGTCGCCCGCCTTCAGGCGCGGCAAGGGCCGGCCCTTGGCGAGGAAATCCCCGGTCTCGCAGACGGGGCCGACGACATCGTAAGTGATCTGCGCCGCGCCTGCCGGTTCCGCGACCGCGCGGATTTCATGAAAGGCGTCGTAGAGCGTCGGACGGATCAGGTCGTTCATCGCCGCATCGACGATCAGGAAGTTGCGGTCATCGCCCGCCTTTTCATAAATGACGCGGGAGACCAGAATTCCGGCATTGCCGACGATCAGGCGGCCGGGCTCGAAAGTCAGCTCGCAATTCAGATGTCCGACGGCGCGCTTGACCATCGCCGCATATTCGTCCGGATGCGGAGGAACGTCGTTGTCGCCGCGATAGGGAATGCCGAGGCCGCCACCGAGGTCGATCCGCGTGATGTCGTGGCCCTCGGCGCGCAATGTCGCGATCATGTCGGCGACCCGGCGGAAGGCCGCCTCGAAGGGCGCGAGATCGGTCAACTGGCTGCCGATATGCACGTCGATGCCGACAATGCGGATGCCCGGCAGCCTTGCGGCGCGGGCATAGACTTCCGGCGCGCGCTTCCAGGAAATGCCGAACTTGTTCTCGGCCTTGCCGGTGGCGATCTTTTCGTGGGTCTTGGCATCGACATCGGGATTGACGCGAATGGCGATGCGGGCGTCGAGGCCGCGGGCGGCGGCGAGGGCCGAGATCAGCTCAAGTTCAGGTTCGGATTCGACATTGAACTGGTCGATGCCGGTTTCGAGCGCGAAGGCGATTTCGCCCGCCGTCTTGCCGACGCCCGAGAAGACGATCTTTTCCGGCGGAATGCCGACGGCAAGCGCCCGGCGCAATTCGCCTTCGGAAACGACGTCGGCGCCCGCGCCCTCACGCGCCAACGTCGCGATGACGGCGAGGTTCGAGTTCGCCTTCACCGAATAGCACAGCCGCGCCTTCTGGCCCTTGAAGGCGTCGATGAAGACGCGGGCGTGGCGCACCAGCGTCGCCGTCGAATAGCAATAGAAGGGCGTGCCGACGGCGGCGGCGATATCGGGGATGGCGACATCCTCGGCGTGGAGAATGCCGCCGCGATATTCGAAATGATTCATGAAGCGACTGGCTTTCGGACGAAGGCTGGAGGCCGAAGGGTCAGCGCCGCCAGGTCAGCAGGGCGGCACGGTCGTATCGGGCATGCGGTTGGTGTTGCCGGTCGTGTTCACCAGGCCGCCGGCGTCGATCGGCCTGTCGCTCTGAGGGCCGTCGGACTGTTTTGCGTCGCAGCCCGTGTCCTTGGCCGAACTCTGCGGCACGGCGCCCGGCGGGGGTTCGAGGTCGCCTCTGCGGCCGCAGGCGCCCAGCGCGAGAAGGCCCGCGAGGCAGACCGCGCCCGCAATCGTCAATCGCCTCGTCATCTCACTTCTCCCCCGCATTGCCGGAATTGCGCGCCAGCTCCCCGCGCCACCACAAGACGGCGGCCCGGACGTTCGCCGGCGCCGTGCCGCCGAAGCTGGTGCGGCTGGCGACCGAATTATCGACGCCGAGGACCGAATATACCTCGTCCGTGATCCCTTTCTCCACCTCGCGCATGTCGGCAAGCGAGAGACCGTCGAGATCGACGCCCTTTTGTTCGGCCTTGGCGACCAGCGTGCCGGTCACATGATGGGCCTGGCGGAATGGAAGGCCGAGCTTGCGCACCAGCCAGTCGGCAAGGTCGGTCGCGGTCGAGAAGCCGCGCGAGGCGGCGGCGCGCATCGCCTTGTCGTTGACGGTCAGGCTTTCGACCATGCCGGTCATGGCGGCGAGCGAGAGCGAGAGGGCGTCGAGCGCGTCGAAGGCAGCTTCCTTGTCTTCCTGCATATCCTTGGAATAGGCGAGCGGCAGGCCCTTCATGACGACGAGCAGCGTCGTCAACGCGCCGATGACGCGGCCCGTCTTTGCCCGCACAAGCTCGGCGGCGTCGGGATTGCGCTTCTGCGGCATGATCGAGGAGCCGGTGGTGAAATTGTCCGGCAGGCGCACAAAGTCGAAACCCGGCGTCGACCAGATGACGATTTCCTCGGCGAGCCGCGACAGATGGGTCGCGGCGATCGCGGCGGCGGCGAGCGTTTCGAGCACGAAGTCGCGGTCGGAAACGCTGTCGAGCGAGTTCCGCGTCGGCCGGTCGAAGCCGAGTTCTTTCGCGGTTCGTTCGCGGTCGATCGGAAAAGACGTGCCCGCAAGCGCGGCGGCGCCGAGCGGGCTTTCGTTGAGCCGCTTTCTCGCATCGTGCAGACGGCCGCGGTCCCGCGCCGCCATTTCCACATAGGCCAGGCAATGATGCCCGAAGGTGACGGGCTGCGCCGTCTGCAGATGGGTGAAGCCCGGCATGACGGTGCCCGCATGGGCGTCCGCCTTGTCGAGCAGCGCGAGCTGAAGGGCTGCGAACTGTTCGTCCAGATGGTCGATGGTGTCGCGCACATAAAGTTTGAAATCGGTCGCGACCTGATCGTTGCGCGAGCGCGCCGTGTGGAGCCTGCCCGCGGCCGCGCCGATCAGATCGGCGAGCCGCGCCTCGACGTTCATGTGAATGTCTTCGAGCGAGCGGCTGAAGGTGAACCGACCGGCTTCGATGTCCTTGCGGATGTCTTCCAGCCCCGCGACGATTTGCTTCGCATCGGCGCTTGAGATAATTCCCTGAGCGGCCAACATGGCGCAATGCGCCTGCGAGCCCCGGATGTCCTGGGCGAACAAACGCTTGTCGAAGTCGATGGAGGCGTTGATCTCCTCCATGATGCGGTCGGGGCCCTGGCCGAACCGGCCACCCCACATTTTGTTGCTCATAGCCGTTCCCCGGGAGCTTTCGGACCCCCGATGTTTCAGTCCAGACGTTCACTTATAGCGATTTTGGCGGCAATCGGCCTTGTCGTCGTGGCGGCGGTATACTTGATCGCCGGGCCACATAGCAATGATTTGGGCGGGGGAAGCTCGCCGCTCGCGGCCTATGCGACCGGTCCGGTCGCCCATTTCGTGCCCGATGCCGCCCCGGCACCCGTCCCGAACCTCGAATTTCGGGACGGCGCCGGCAAGCTCGTCCATCTGGCCGACTTCCGCGGCAAGCTCCTTCTCCTCAATCTCTGGGCGACCTGGTGTACGCCCTGCCGGGAGGAGATGCCCTCCCTCGACGGGCTTCAGGGGGCCATCGGCAGCGACAAGTTTCAGGTTCTGGCGCTCAGCGTCGATCAGAACGGACTGGAACTTGCCCGGGCCTTCCTCAAGGAGGTCAAGGCGGACCATATCGCGCTCTACAACGATCCGACCGCGCGGGCGAATTTCCTGATGAAGGGCTACGGGCTGCCGACGACGGTGCTCGTCTCTCCCGACGGGCTCGAACTTGGCCGCATCGTCGGCCCGGCCGAATGGAACACGCCGGAAGCCAAGGCGCTCATCGCGGCGGCGCTCAAGCTTCCATCCGGGCACTGATCGAACGAACGATCGGAGTCGACCTGCTATTCTTCGATGAAGAAAATCGCGCCGAGAATCTGCTCGGTCGCGGCGCCGCCCGCCGTCAGAGGCGCGGCAAAACTGTGCCACCGGACATTGCGGCGGATCGTATTGACGAGATGACCGGAAGCAAAAACGGGATGGCGGCCTTCATAGGCGCGGCTTGTGACATCGAGCCAGCGCCGGCGGGCTGCATCGGGCTTGCTGACGATGGAGCCGCC
Source organism: Parvibaculum sp. (assembly GCA_036384055.1). Classification (GTDB taxonomy): domain Bacteria; phylum Pseudomonadota; class Alphaproteobacteria; order Parvibaculales; family Parvibaculaceae; genus Parvibaculum. The sequence goes on along the minus strand of DASVNC010000112.1, from coordinate 7,021 downwards.
GCCGATTTCAGACACGCGTTTGCCGGTCATTTCCGCGCCGAGAACAGTGACCAGGGCGGTGCCGAACAGGCGGAAGCGGAAATCGCGGCCGTCTTCCAGGACTTCGCAGATGTGAAGATTTGGCAGGAGCTTGACGATTTCGGAGGGCACGATGTCCCGGCGGTCGGGCATGGCGTTGCCGTTGCGCTTGCTCTCCCAATAGGCCGTCAGGGCCGCGATGCCCGGATGTTCGGGCTTGTCGAGAAAATACATGGCGTCGGCATCTGCGAGCACTTCGCTCATGGCGTCTCCCCCCCCCGCCTGCACTCATCGGCCCATACCCAGAGGGCGCGGCAGGCGTTTATTTTCCACCTCTAATGTTAACGAATCCTGCAAAGCCGGGAGCTTCAACGTGTTCCGAACGTGGTCAACAAGCCGATCGACTGGCTGACCTCATCGCCGCTCAGCGCGTCGGGACCGGCTTTTCGCCGCGATAGTCGTAAAAGCCGCGCTGGGTCTTGCGGCCGAGCCAGCCTGCCTCGACATATTTCACCAGCAGCGGGCAGGGGCGGTATTTCGAATCCGACAAGCCGTCATGCAGAACCTGCATGATCGAAAGGCAGGTATCGAGGCCGATGAAATCGGCAAGCTGCAGCGGGCCCATCGGATGATTGGCGCCGAGCCGCATCGCCTTGTCGATGCTTTCGACCGAGCCGACGCCTTCATAGAGCGTGTAGACGGCTTCATTGATCATCGGCAGCAGGATGCGGTTGACGATGAAGGCGGGGTAGTCCTCGGCATTGGCGACCTGCTTGCCGAGCTTCTTGGCGAGGTCGCGCACCGCGTCGAAGGTGTCGTCGTCGGTGGCGATGCCGCGCACCAGCTCGACGAGTTCCATGACCGGCACGGGGTTCATGAAGTGGACGCCGATGAATTTCTCCGGCCGGTCGGTCGAGGCGGCGAGGCGGGTGATCGAAATGGACGAGGTGTTCGTCGCGATCAGCGCATCCTCGCGCAGGTGCGGGCAGAGATCGGCGAATATCTTGCGTTTGACGGTTTCGTTCTCGGTCGCGGATTCGATGACGAGATCGGTCGCCTCGAAGGCGTCATAGGTGACGGCGGCGGAGATGCGGTCGAGCGCCGCGTCGCGCTCGGAGACGCTGATGCGGCCGGATGCGACCTGCCGCGTCATGTTGCCGTTGATGGTCGCGAGCCCCGCCTCGATGCGGTCGCGCGATACATCGTTCAACAGGACATTGTAGCCGGCGAGCGCGCAGACATGGGCGATCCCGTTGCCCATCTGTCCGGCGCCGATGACGCCAACCTTGCGAATATTCATGTTTACACCCAAGCCGAACGCGGGGCTTCCCGCGCGTCATTACAATAGCCGATCACACCGTCGAAACAAAAACGGCGCTGCCGGAGTAAACCTAGCAGCGCCGTTTCTTCATCTTTTCATCCTTTTGCGCAGGCCGGCCGGTTCACAGGCCGATCTTTTCGAGCTCTTTGTCGAGCGCCGGAACGGCCTGGAAGAGATCGGCCACAAGGCCGTAGTCGGCGACCTGGAAAATCGGCGCCTCCTCGTCCTTGTTGATGGCGACGATGACCTTCGAGTCCTTCATGCCGGCGAGATGCTGGATGGCGCCGGAAATGCCGACGGCGATGTAGAGATCGGGCGCGACGACCTTGCCGGTCTGGCCGACCTGATAGTCGTTCGGCACGAAGCCCGCATCGACGGCGGCGCGCGAAGCGCCGACCGCGGCGTGGAGCCTGTCGGCGACCTTTTCCAGCATGTGGAAGTTGTCGCCCGACTGCATGCCGCGTCCGCCCGAGACGATGATCTTGGCGGAGGTCAGCTCCGGACGGTCAGACTTCGTGAGGTTCTCGCTCACCCATTCCGAGAGGCCCGGATTGGCGGCGGCGGCGATCTTTTCGACCGCGGCCGCGCCCGTCTGTCCCGCCGCCGGGAAGGCGGTGGTGCGGACGGTGATGACCTTCTTGGCATCCGTCGACTTCACGGTCTGGATCGCATTGCCCGCATAGATCGGGCGCGTGAAGGTGTCGGGCGCTTCGACGCTGGTGATTTCCGAGATCTGCGCGACGTCGAGCAGAGCGGCCACGCGCGGCATGAAATTCTTGCCGACCGTGGTGGCGGGCGCGATGACCGCGTCATAGGAGCCGGCGAGGCCGACGACCAGCGCGGCCAGAGGCTCGGCGATGCGGTGACCGTAGAGCGCGTCGTCGGCGACGAGGACTTTCTTCACGCCGTCGAGCTTCGCGGCAGCGGCCGCGACGCCATCGACGCCGGAGCCCGCGACGAGAACATGCACGTCGCCGCCGAGCTTCACGGCTGCGGTGACGGTCTTTGCGGTGGCGTCGTTCAGCTTTTCGTTATTGTGTTCGGCAATTACCAGCGTTGTCATCCGATCACTCCCGCTTCCTTGAGCTTCGAGACAAGCTGCTCGACAGATTCAACCTTGATGCCCGCCTGGCGCTGGCCGGGCTCCGTCACCTTCAGCACCTGAAGGCGCGCCTTCACATCGACGCTGTAATCGGCCGGCGACTTTTCGTCGATCGGCTTCTTCTTCGCCTTCATGATGTTCGGCAGCGAAGCGTAACGCGGCTCGTTCAGACGCAGGTCGGTGGTGACGACCGCCGGCATGTTGAGCTTCAGCGTCTGCAGGCCGCCGTCGATTTCGCGGGTGAGGAGGAGCTTGCCGCCGTCGAATTCGAGCTTCGAGGCGAAAGTGCCTTGCGGCCAGCCGAGCAGGGCAGACAGCATCTGTCCCGTCTGGTTGCAGTCGTCGTCGATCGCCTGCTTGCCGAGAATGACGAGCTCGGGCTTTTCGGCATCGACGATCGATTTCAGGATTTTGGCGACGTTGATCGGCTCGACGGTTTCATCCGTCTTCACCAGGATGCCGCGGTCGGCGCCCATTGCGAGCGCGGTGCGGATCGTTTCGGTGGCTTGCGCCGGTCCGATCGAGACGGCGATGACTTCCGTCGCCTTGCCCGCTTCCTTCAGACGCACCGCCTCTTCGATGGCGATTTCGTCGAACGGGTTCATGGACATTTTCACGTTGGCGAGGTCGACGCCGGTTTGATCCGACTTCACGCGGATCTTGACGTTGTAATCGACCACCCGTTTCACGGGCACGAGGACTTTCATCGAAATGAGCTCCCTGTCGCGGCGGTCCGGTGGCTTCAAATGAAGAGCCCCGACGCCGGGCTGGTGTTGTTATGGCTCTTGCTGCGGTGCGGCAACCTAAGGCCGACATTGCCCCCTGTCAACGAATTGGGAAGAGCGTGAAACACACGGGAAAAAGCGTCCGATTGACGCTGTGGCCGCCGGAAAAGCCGGGTTTCAGCGATTCTGGCCGGGCGTCCAGAGAACGTCGCCGGGGCCCTTGCCGCCGGGCGCCCAGTTTGCGTGGCGGGCGGCGACAAAGAGGAAGTCGGAAAGCCGGTTCACATATTTGAGGGCGGCGTCGCTGACCGGCCCGTCGCCGCTTTCGACCAGCGCCGTCATCAGCCGCTCGGCGCGGCGGCAGACGGTGCGGGCCAGGTGGAGATGGGCGGCCGCCGCCGTGCCGCCCGGCAGCACGAAGGAGCGCAAGGGTTCGAGATGGCCGTTCAGGGCGTCGATCTCCTGTTCAAGCCTGACGACCTGGGTATCGAGAATGCGCAGCGGTTCGTAGCCGAGCTCTTCCTTCGTTTTACCGGGGGTTGCGAGATCGGCGCCGAGGTCGAAAAGATCGTTCTGGATACGGGCCAGCATGGCGTCGAGCGCGGCGTCGCCGCCGGTATGAAGCCGGGCGACGCCGATGGCTGAATTCGTCTCATCGACGGTGCCGTAGCTTTCGATGCGCAGCGCATGTTTCGGCACCCTCTCGCCGGTTGCAAGGGCGGTCGTGCCCTTGTCGCCGGTGCGGGTGTAGATCTTGTTGAGCGTCACCATGCGCGCGGCGTCCGTCAGGCCTTGGCGAACGGGATCATGCGCTTCAGCGTCGCGTCGCGCTTCACGACGTGGTGATAGAGCGCGGCCAGCGTGTGAAGCGCGAAGAGCACCGCGATGATGACGGCATTGGTGTTGTGCAGGACCTCGGCCAGTTCGTGGATCGCGTCGTTCTGCCCGATCTGGAGGCCGAACAGGCCGAAGGGTTTCAGATTGTATTTGGACGAGGCGGCCATCGTGAGACCGAAGATGGGCTGCAGTGTAATCAGCGCGAGCAGGCCGTGATGCGTCGCCTTGGCCGCGATCTGCTGCCAGCGCGGCATACCGGCGACAAGCTCGGGCATCGCCGTCCGCGAGCGCCAGGCGAGACGGGCGAGCATCAGGATCAGAATGACGATGCCGATGCCGGCATGCGTGCCGACCGTTTCCTTGGTCATCGTGTAGCCGCCATAGAGCATCAGCAGCACCAGCGCCGCGACGGTCCAGTGGAAGGTTTTCGCCGTACCTGAATAAGCCGTGCCTGCTTCCGCCATCGTCCGCTCCCTGGATTTCTTGTGCCGTGTCACACAGAGTTGCGCGAGCGGCAGCGGCGATCAAGCCCGGACTTTGCCGCCCCGGGGCGCTCAGGCCGTCTTGTACCAGCGTTTGCGCCAGTCGGAGATGGCGGTTCCGATCTCGTGCGGGCTGTCTTCCTGCAGGAAGTGGTTGCCCTTCACGGTGACTTCGGTCTGGTTTTTCCAGCTCCGGCAGAATTCGCGCTGCGCGCCGATCAGGATCGCGCCCGGATCGGCGTTGACGAAGAGTTTGGGGAGGTCGTTTGCCGCCATCCAGTCGGCATAGGACTGGACGAGTTCGACGACATCTGCGGGTTCGCCGTCGAGCGGGATCTGGCGAGGCCAGGTCAGTGTCGGGCGGCGGTCTTCGCCCGGCGCCTTGAACGGGCGGCGATAGACTTCCATTTCCGCCGGATCGAGCTTGCGGATGATCGAGCCTGGCAGCACCGCCTCGATGAACAGATTTTTCTCGAGGATCATCGCCTCGCCCTGATCGGAGCGGAAGCCTTCGAAGATGCGCCGCGCCGAGGGGCTCCATTCGTTCCATGTCAGCGGGCGGACGATGCCTTCCATATAGGCGATGCCTTCGACGGCGCCGCGGTTGCGGTTCGCCCAGTCGAAGCCGAGCGCCGACCCCCAGTCGTGAATGACGAGGGTGACGCGGCTTGTCACGCCGACGGCTTCGAGGAAGGCGTCGAGGAAGCGGCGATGTTCGCGGAAGGTGTAACGCTCAGGCCCCGAGGGTTCGATCTTGTCGCTGTCGCCCATGCCGATGAGATCGGGGGCGATGCAGCGGCCCTGATCTTTCAGATGCGGCATCACGTTGCGCCAGAGATAGGACGACGTCGGGTTGCCGTGCAGGAAGACGATCGGATCGCCTTCGCCCATTTCGCTGTAGGCCATCTGGCGGCCTGCGATGTTGACCTTCTTTTTCGGAAGTTCGGCCTTTTTCGGAAGTTCGGCGGCGGATATGGCAGGCATGTTCGCTTCTTCCCGTTTTGCGCGATCGCAGCGTCGAGGCTTGTCGGTTTACTCAATGGGGCAGAGAGACAGGATAAACGGCAATGGTCCCGTCAGGCAAAGTGACAGGATCGTTGTCGTTGTGTGATCGGTGTGGTTGGGCCGGAAATAAAAAAGGGCGCTCCCGAGGGAACGCCCTTTGTGCGGCGGCGAAACCGCCGATCAGAATTTGTAGCCGTATTGAACGCCGATGTCGGTCAGGCCGGGGTTCGGCGAGCAGAGGCTCGCATTCGACATGTGGTCGGCGGTGAGCATCAGGCTGTTGTGCTCGTCGAAGCGCCAGCCGAGCGAGGCCGTTTCGTGGAACATCACGCGGCAACCGAGATCGAGTTTCGAGGGCGTCTCGTGATCGGTCTCGCCGTTGTGGATGGCGCCGCCGAAGCTGCCTTCGACGAAGAGCGCGTCGGTGAAGCTGTAGTCCCAGGCCAGCGCCAGATAGGCGATGCTGGTGCCGTTGCCGGTGTTGATGTTGGCGCCGATCAGCGGGCGGGGCGCCCAGGCCCAGGACAGGAAGTCGGGGCTCTTCAGCAGAACCTGCGCGTTGATGTCCGGGTCGCTCGTCTCATGGCGCGACTGCGCGAGATTGGTGTCGTGGTCGTAGACGCCGAGGCGCACTTCATCGATCCACGGTTCGGCGGCCATCGCCGGAAGGCTCAGACCGATCAGCATGCTTGCCGCGGCGGCGGCCATCAGGAGCTTGTTCTTCAAGATATTCCCCTTCTCAGTTCCTCGGCCGGCAGAATCGCGCGCTTTGCCCGCGCTGAAAATAGGCCTGGTGGCGGCGTGACATCCGCAGCGCCGCAATCTAGCAGGACTGTTGCCGAATTGTCTCTGATTCGCGGCTGCGGGAGCGGAACCGGCCGCTTTGGTCCGGCCGGGCCCGTCAGCGGCCGGTGAAATAGAGCGCCGCCATCAGGAAGATGACCGCGAGAAACTGGAGCCCGACGCGCCAGCGCATCAGCTTTTGCGAGGTCGAGCCGGAGCCGCCGCGCATCATGTTGATGAGGCCGAGCAGCAGGACGATGACGACAGCCGCCATTGCGATGGGGCCGAGATATCGGAAAAGCTGTTCCATGTTCAATTGCCGCCCTCGAGAAGGCGCCCTGTTTTTTCTAATTGCCGCCTTCGAGAAGGCGGCGGGCAATCACCTGAGCCTGGATTTCGGCGGCGCCTTCGAAGATGTTGAGAATGCGCGCGTCGCAAAGGACGCGGCTGATCTTGTATTCGAGCGCGAAGCCGTTGCCGCCGTGGATTTGCAGCGCATTGTCGGCCGCCGCCCAGGCGACGCGGGCGCCGAGCAGTTTCGCCATGCCGGCTTCGAGGTCGCAGCGCCTGCCGCCGTCCTTCTCGCGCGCGGCGTGATAGGTGAGCTGGCGGGCGACCAGAATCTCGACCGCCATCATCACCAGTTTTCCCGAGACGCGCGGGAAGTTGAAGATGGCTTGCGAAAACTGGATGCGCTCCTGCGCGTAAGTGAGCCCCAGTTCGAGAGCGGCCTGGGCGACGCCGATGG
>DASVNC010000111.1:0-6277 GCA_036384055.1 Parvibaculum sp. | reverse complement strand
CGAAGACGACGTCGATACTCTGGGCGGCCTCGTCTTCTCACTCGTGGGCCGGGTGCCTCTGCGCGGTGAATTGATCAAGCACCCCTCCGGTCTGGAATTCGAGGTGCGGGATGCAGACCCGCGCCGCCTAAAAAAGCTGCGTATCCATCATGCGCCGTCGCCGAGTGCCGAGGCGGACTCTGAAAAATCCGGCGAAGCGGACAGGGCGGCGAGCTGACTCATGTTTTTTGAGCGCGGCTTGCCGTCCTATTCGCAGGCGTCTCCTGGCTCGCACGCGAACTGGGTGAGCTCTCGCCCCGCCGCCGCTGGGCTGCGGCTTTTTTCGCAGGCGCGCTCAGCGTGCTGGCGCTGCCGCCCGTCCACTTTCTGCCGATCCTCTTCATCACTTTTCCGGTGCTGGTCTGGCTGATCGACGGCCTCGGTCAACCGGGAGCAGGCCATGCTCTGCCGGCGCGCGCGACCATGTTGAGAGGGGCCGCCGCAATCGGCTGGTGGTTCGGCTTTGGATATTTTCTGTTCGGGCTCTACTGGATCGGCTTCGCCTTCATGGTCGATGCCGACAAATTCGCGATCTTCATGCCCTTCGCGGTCATCGCCCTGCCCGCCGGGCTCGCACTTTTTGCGGCGGCCGCGACGGCAGCGGCGCGCGCACTCTGGTTTCCAGGCTATCGCCGCATCGTCATGCTGGCCGTGTCGTGGACGGCCTTTGAATGGGTGCGCGGTCATGCTTTCACGGGTTTCCCGTGGAATCTGATCGGTGAAAGTTTCACGGGCTCAACGGCGTTGATGCAGTGGGCCGCGGTGACGGGCGCCTATGGCCTCTCGTTTATCGTCGTGCTGATCGCCGCGGCGCCCGCTGCATTCGACATACGTATGGAGAGCGACGTATCGCTGGCGCGCGCCACATTCTGGCTGGTGCCGCTCGGCGCGCTGGCCGCGCTCGGGCTTCTCTGGGCGGGTGGAGCGGTCAGGCTTGCCGCCGCCGAAGCGCAGGCCCCGGGCCCCGATGCGGTTCATTTGCGTCTGGTGCAGCCGAATATTCCGCAGACAGAGAAATGGAAGCCGGAAGCGCGCATAGCCGTATTGGGCGAGTTCCTGCGCCTCAGCGCCGAGCCGACGCTCGCCGCGCCGACAGGTCTTACCTCGCATTCAATTGTGGTCTGGCCGGAATCGGCGCTGGCGATCTTTCTTGCCCGCGAACCTTATGTGCTCTCGGCCATATCGCGCATCTTGCCGCCCGGCGCCCTGCTCATCACCGGCAGCGTGCGCGGAGAACCGGGGCCGGATGGTCCGCCCGACCGGCTTCAACTCTTCTACAACAGCCTTTATGTCGTGAATTCCGACGGCCGCATCACCGGCACCTACGACAAGTTTCATCTGGTGCCCTTCGGCGAATATCTGCCGTTCCACGGCTGGCTTGAGCGTCTCGGCCTTCACAAGCTGGCCAAGCTGCAAGGCAGTTTCGACACCGGCCCCGGTCCGGTAACGCTGCCCCTGCCGGGCGCCCCGCCGGTAAGCCCTCTCATCTGTTATGAGATCATTTTCCCCGGTCAGGTCGTGTCGGCGAGCGACCGGCCGGACTGGATCGTCAACGTGACCAACGACGCCTGGTTTGGCACATCGAGCGGGCCCTACCAGCACCTCTCCCAGGCGCGCTTGCGCGCCGTCGAACAGGGGCTGCCCATCGCGCGCGCGGCCAATACGGGCATTTCGGCGGTGATCGATCCCTATGGCCGGGTGCTGGCCGAGCGCGCCCTCGACACCGGCGGGGTGGTCGATGCCGTTCTGCCGGCGCCGCTCCCGAAAACCCTCTATGCACGCTTTGGCGACGCTGTCCTTGCCCTGATGCTGCTGGCCGCCTGCGCCGCGGTTTTCGGCGCTGGACGGCGGGTCCGTCCCTCCTGAACGAAACTTCACTTGCGGAGAAAGTCGACTGGAGGTTGTATTCTGCTTGTCCCGGGCCGGCTCCGGTTGCATAAAACGCGAGCAGATATCCGGTCACATGCGCCAGCTTCCGCCGCGGCGCTGAAGAAGGTTCGGCCTTGCCCAGGAAATTGCCCAATCCGATCGACATATTCGTCGGCAGCCGCGTGCGGATGCGGCGGATGCTGGTCGGCATGAGCCAGGAAAAGCTCGGCGACAGCCTGGGGCTGACCTTCCAGCAGGTCCAGAAATACGAAAAAGGCGCCAATCGCATCGGCGCAAGCCGACTTTACCAGATCGCCCGTGTGCTGAGCGTGCCGGTCGATTTCTTCTATGACGGCATCCAGCTTGACGATGCGGCAGGCGTCGATGGGCTGGCAGACGCGGAACCGGCCAATTTTGAGCTCGACATGCTATCGACCTCCGAAGGCATCCAGCTCAACAGCGCCTTCTTCTCGATCCGCGACCCGAAGGTCCGCAAGAAAGTGCTCGAGCTCATCAAAGCCTTGGGAGAGACCGGGAATTTCGAGGGCGTGGGAGAAGATATGGCGCTCGAAGACGAAGACAACCTCTGACGACGGTTTTGTGACCCCGACAGGCTTTATGATCATTCCAAAGCCGTAGTTGACCGGCCCCCCGATCCTTGCAAAAACACCAGCGCCCGGCAGTTGCCGCGGCAGGGTTTCGAACACCGGCGCGGCCTCGCGCTGTTTCCCCCATATTTCCTCACGAGAGGGGCACGACAATTGGCACGGTCTAACTATCTGTTCACGAGCGAATCCGTTTCCGAAGGTCATCCGGACAAGGTGTGCGACCGCATTTCGGATGCCGTGCTCGACCTCTATCTCGCCGCCGATCCCTTCGCCCGCGTCGCTTGCGAAACGCTGACGACGACGAACAAGATCGTGCTGGCCGGCGAAGTGCGCGGCCCCTCATCGATCACCAGGGAGCTGATTGAAGAGACGGCCCGCAAGGCCGTGCGGGAAATCGGTTACGAGCAGGAAGGCTTTCACTGGAAGAAGTGCGACGTCGAAGTATTGCTGCATGCGCAATCGGCCGACATCGCGCAGGGCGTCGATGCGGCCGGCAACAAGGACGAAGGTGCCGGCGACCAGGGCATCATGTTCGGCTATGCCTGCAGCGAGACCGACGAGCTGATGCCGGCGCCGATCTATTACGCGCATCGCATCCTGAAGCGCATGGCGGAAGATCGTCATTCCGGCAAGCGTCCGGAATTCGAGCCGGATGCCAAGAGCCAGGTGACACTGAAGTACGAAGGCGGCAAGCCTGTCGGCGTAACCTCGGTCGTCGTCTCGACGCAGCACAAGGAAAACGTCACGCAGAAACAGTTGCGTGAACTCGTGCGCGCCTATGTGACGGAAGTTCTTCCTGCGGGCTGGTTCCCGTCCGAGGAAGAATTCTATGTGAACCCCACCGGCAACTTCGTGATTGGCGGTCCGGACGGCGACGCAGGTCTCACCGGCCGCAAGATCATCGTCGACACCTACGGCGGCGCGGCCCCGCATGGCGGCGGCGCCTTCTCCGGCAAGGACCCGACGAAGGTCGATCGCTCGGCCGCTTACGCAGCGCGCTATGTGGCGAAAAACGTTGTGGCTGCAGGCCTTGCCGACCGCTGCACCCTGCAGCTCGCCTACGCCATCGGCGTGTCGAAGCCGCTCTCGATCTATGTCGATCTGCACGGCACGGGCAAGGTCGACGAGGCTGCGATCGAAGCCGCGATCCCGCGCGTGATGGATCTCAGCCCGCGCGGCATCCGCGAACATCTGAAGCTCAACCGCCCGATCTACGCGCGCACGTCGTCCTATGGCCATTTCGGCCGCGCGCCTGAAGCCGATGGCGGCTTCTCCTGGGAGAAGAGGGATCTTGCCGAAAAGATCAAGGCCGAGCTCCGCTGAGCGGGCGGCGGACGATCCCAAATCCCGGCGTCACGTCTACGGGCGGACCAAGGGCAAGACGCTGAAGCCACGGCAGGCGCAATTGATGGAGACCTTGTTCCCCAAGGTCTCCATTTCGCTTGCATCGCCCGTCATCGATCCGCGCACGCTTTTCGACAACGATGTGAGGGATGTCTGGCTCGAAGTCGGCTTCGGCGGCGGCGAGCATCTGGCATGGCACGCCGGGCAAAACCGCAATATCGGCTTTCTCGGCTGCGAGCCGTTCATCAACGGCGTCGCCAAACTCGTTTCCGAAATCGACGAGAAGAAACTTGGCAACGTCCGCATTCATGCCGACGATGCGCGCTTTCTGCTGACGCGGCTCAAGCCCGGTTCGCTCGCCCGTCTGTTCATCCTCTATCCGGACCCCTGGCCGAAGTCGCGCCACAACAAACGGCGCTTCGTCAACGACGAGACGCTGGCGCTGATTGCGAGCGCACTTCGCGAGGACGGCGAACTCAGGTTCGCGAGCGACATCCCGGACTATGTCGTCTGGACGCTCGCCCATATCCGCCGCTTCAATGAAGCCGGAAAGGCCCGCTTCGAATGGCTCGCCGAAGGCCCTTCCGACTGGCGTCAAAGGCCGGAGGACTGGCCGCAGACGCGGTATGAGCAAAAGGCCATCCGGGAAGGGCGGCTGCCTGCCTATTTGACCTTTAGAAAGAAGGGCTAGAGGCCACTTGCGAAAACTTGTCCAAAAGCGCTATATACGCGCCGACTAAAGACGGCTCTCACATAGCGAAGAGTGATCTTCGACCTAAGCGAGTGGGTTGTCTCCGGAAACGGGGGCCCGCTTTTTTTGTTTCTGGAGGGTCGTTTTTCGGGTTCATGAGACCCGGTTTCACAAGGAAAGCTCGGCATTTGACGGGTCTGGGAGTTGATCGGCAGGACGGAAACGGCGCGGCGGCTGAAAAGCCGGACGCGTTGGATACCCATCTTGTCGCCGCTCACGGTCAGGCGCGGCGGATATTCGAGTTGATCCGCGCCCCCGCCGAAGCGGCCGGCTTCGAAATCGTGCGCGTGCGCTACGGTCTTCATGACGGCCACACGCTCCAGATCATGGCCGAGCGCGCCGACGGCTCGATGACGGTATCTGGCTGCGAGCAATTGTCGAACCTGCTCTCGGCGATCCTTGATGTCGAAGACCCGATCTCGGGCGAATACAACCTCGAAATCTCCTCGCCCGGCATCGACCGCCCGCTGACGCGGCCCAAGGATTTCGAGCGCTGGCAGGGCTTCGAGACGAAGATCGAACTCGGCGAAGCCATCGACGGCAGGAAGCGCTTTCGCGGCATTCTGCACGGTTTCGAAGATGGTGAAGTGCTGATCGAGCACGAGGTTGAAGGTTTTGCGGAACCGCAGGTGATCGGCCTGCCGTTCCGTCAGTTGGGTGAGGCGAAGCTCACGATGAGCGACGATCTCATCAGGGAAAGTTTGAAGCGAAGGGACCGCGAAGGTCCGTCGGACGGAGAATAGACATGGCTGTTAGCGCCAACCGGCTTGAGCTGTTGCAGATCGCGGACGCGGTCGCGCGCGAGAAATCGATCGAACGCGAGGTCGTCATCGAGGCGATGGCCGAAGCGATCCAGAAGGCGGCGCGCTCGCGCTACGGCGCGGAAAACGAAATCCGTGCCCGCATCAATCCGCAGACCGGCGAGATCAGGCTTGTCCGCCTTCTCGAGGTGGTCGACGCGGTCGAGAACGACGCCGTGCAGATCGACCTGAAAGAAGCTCAGCGCCGCAATCCGGCCGCCCAGATGGGCGATCTGATCGAGGACGAACTGCCGCCTGTCGACTTCGGCCGCATCGCCGCCCAGACCGCCAAGCAGGTCATCGTCCAGAAGGTGCGCGACGCCGAGCGCGAGCGCCAGTACGACGAATACAAGGACCGCATCGGCGAAATCGTCCACGGCATCGTCAAGCGCGTCGAATACGGCAACGTGGTGACCGATCTTGGCCGCGGCGAAGCGATCGTGCGCCGCGACGAACTGCTGCCGCGTGAAACCTTCCGCAATGGCGACCGTATCCGCGCTTATATCTACGACGTGCGCCGCGAGCAGCGCGGTCCGCAGATTTTCCTCTCCCGCACGCATCCCCAGTTCATGGCGAAGCTCTTCGCCCAGGAAGTGCCGGAAATCTATGACGGCATCATCGAAATCAAGGCGGTCGCCCGCGATCCGGGTTCGCGCGCCAAGATCGCCGTGCTGTCGAACGACAATTCCATCGATCCCGTCGGCGCCTGCGTCGGCATGAGGGGCTCGCGCGTGCAGGCGGTCGTGAACGAGCTGCAGGGCGAGAAGATCGACATCATCCAGTGGTCGCCCGATGCCGCGACCTTCATCGTCAACGGCCTCGCGCCCGCCGAAGTCGTCAAGGTCGTGCTCGACGAAGACACCAAG
>DASVNC010000110.1:0-3899 GCA_036384055.1 Parvibaculum sp. | reverse complement strand
GACGAGATGCGAAGGCCGCACCTCCCGGATCGCATCGGGAACGGTGGCCAGCGGGCAGACATAAATGAGGGGCTCGGTCATGGCCCGATCAATAGCACAAATCCGTTAAAAGGGGAGCCGAAATGCAGGCCCGCCAGCACTTTAGCGGGTTCGTGTGACGGTTTCAGACATCGACCAACTCCCCGAACCTCTTCAAAAACCGCGCCTGCGCTTCCTTCGTCGGCAGCGGCTTGAGTTTGATCGGCGTCAGCCCGCGCGGGCGGCCGAAAATCCGCGCGCCTTCCTCGTCGGAAAATCCGGCGATCTGCGTCGCCTCGAAAAAGGCCGACGCCCGGTCGGCGCGTTTGATGATCTCCTCGACCGTTTGCGGCAGTTCGGCGGGCAGGCCGAAGCGGCGGTGGATCGCGGCGGCAAGCCGATGCTCGAACGCCTTGTAGTCGATCCCGAGCGCCGCCTTGAACGGGCTGATCATGTCGCCGATCACATATTCGGGCGCGTCATGCAGCAGCGCCGCCAGCCGCCAGCGCGCCGGCCAGCCGGGCCGCATCCGGACGCAGATGTCATCGACCAGCACGCAATGTTCGGCGACCGTATAGGCGTGGTCACCCTTCGTCTGCCCGTTCCAGCGGGCGACGCGGGCAAGCCCGTGGGCGATGTCCTCGATCTCGATGTCGAGCGGCGAGGGATCGAGCAGGTCGAGCCGCCGCCCGCTCAGCATCCGCTGCCAGGCTCTCGGTTTTTCATCTTTCATGAGGCGGACACTAGGGCGGGCGGGCAAACTTGTCATCCGGCCCGGCAGGCTTCGCTCGTTTGCCCGCCGCCGCCCATCGGCCTAGACTCCGGCAGGAAGAAACGCCGACAAGAACAGGACGAATATGGCCGTCGATCCGATCCCCGCGGAACTTCTCTATCGCGCCTGCGATCTCACCTCCTTCACTTTCGAAACGACGGCCGAGCTGGAAGACCTGCCGGGTCTCGCAGGCCAGGAGCGCGTGCTCGACGCGCTGCGCTTCGGCACGGCGATCCGGCGGCAGGGCTATAATCTGTTCGTGCTGGGGCCGGACGGCGCCGGCAAGCACGACGCGGTGACGCGCTTTCTGGCCGACCTCGCGATCCGCCAGCGCGCGCCGTCCGACTGGGTCTATGTCAACAACTTCACCGCGCCGAACAAGCCCGTGGTGCTGGAGCTGGCGGCAGGCACAGGCCGCGCCCTGAAGGAGGGCATGGCCCGCCTCGTCGAGGACATGAAGGTGACGGTGCCCTCGGTCCTTGAAAGCGAGGACTATCAGAACCGCCGCCAGTCGATCGACGAGGAATATCGCGAGCATCAGGAACAGGCCTTCGAAGGCCTGCGCGCCAAGGCGGAGGCGGAAGGCATTGCGCTCTTGCGCACGCCGGCGGGCTTTGCGCTCGCGCCCGTTCATCGCGGCGACGGCCATGACGGCGAAGTGGTGAAGCCCGACGAGTTCAATGCGCTGCCCGAGGCCGAGCGCAAGCGCATCGAGGGCGTCATCCAGACGCTGCAAAAGGAGCTCGCCGAAACGCTCGAACATCTGCCGGGCTGGGAAAAGGAACACCGCGAGCGCGTGCAGAAGCTCAATCACGAAGTCGCCGAGCGGCTGGTCGAACGCGGGCTCCGCGAGCTTCGCCAGCGCTTCGACACCATGCCCGCGGTGCGCGACTGGCTGGGCACCGTCGCCGCCGACCTGATCGAAAACGCCGGCATCTTCGCGCCGGGCGCGACCGAGGCCCAGCAGCAGCAATTGCAGGCGGTGCTGGCGGCGCAAGGCGCCGCGCCCATGCAGCCCGCGGCGCTCGGCGCGCTCAACCCGCTGCGGCGCTACGTCGTCAACGTCATCGTCGAAAACAACGATGCGAAGCCGAAGCCGGGCGCCTCGCCCTGGAAGGCCGAAACGCCGGTCGATGCCGGCGGCTATATCGGCGGCGGCGCGCCCATCGTCTATGAAGACCATCCGACGCTGCAAAACCTCGTCGGCCGCGTCGAGCACATCCCGCAAATGGGGGCGCTCGTCACCGACTTCTCGCTCATCAAGGCGGGCTCGCTCCACCGCGCCAATGGCGGCTATCTGCTCATCGACGCGCTGAAGCTCTTGCGCGAGCCGCTTGCCTGGGAGGCGCTGAAGCGCGCGCTCCGCCGCCGCAAGATCGTCATCGAGTCGCCCGGCGAGTTCATGAGCCTCGTCAGCACGGTGACGCTGGAGCCAGATCCCATCCCGCTCGACCTCAAGGTCATCCTTTTCGGCGAGCGCTATCTCTATTACATGCTGTCCAACAACGATCCGGATTTCGGCGAACTCTTCAAGGTCGCCGCCGATTTCGAGGACGTGATCGACCGCGAGCCCGAGAACGAGCTGCTTTATGCGCGCCTTCTCGCCGGCATCTGCCGCCGCGAGGATATGCTGCCGCTCGACCGCTTCGGCGCCGGCCGCATCGTCGAGCGCGCCTCGCGCTACGCCGAGGATGCGGAGAAACTGTCAACCGTCGTGCGCCCCATCGAAGACCTGATGCGCGAGGCCGATTTCATCGCCCGCCAGCAAAGCTCGGCGCGCATCACCGCTTTTCATGTCGATGCCGCCGTCGAGGCGCAGATCGGCCGCGCCGACCGCATGCGCGAGCGCAGCCTCGAAATGATCACGCGCGACATCGTGATGATCGACACGGAAGGCGAATGCGTGGGGCAGGTCAACGGCCTCTCGGTTCTGTCGATGGGCGAGATTTCCTTCGGCCGACCGAGCCGCATCACCGCGCGCGTCCGCATGGGGCTCGGTTCCGCCCGCGTGCTCGACATCGAGCGCGAGGTCGATCTGGGCGGCCCGATCCATTCCAAGGGCGTGCTCATTCTGTCGGGTTATCTCTCGGCGACCTTCCTTCCCGAGATTCCCTTCTCGATGAGCGCCAGCCTCGTTTTCGAACAGTCATACGGCGGCGTCGACGGCGACAGCGCGTCTTCCGCCGAGCTCTACGCGCTGATCTCGGCGCTCGCCGAAGTGCCGATCGCGCAGGGCTTCGCGGTGACAGGTTCGGTGAACCAGCTTGGCGAGGTTCAGGCCATCGGCGGCGTCAACGACAAGATCGAAGGTTTCTTCGACATCTGCGTGCGCCGCGGCCTGACCGGCGAGCAGGGCGTGCTGATCCCCGCCGCCAATGTGAAGCATCTGATGCTGCGTCAGGACGTGGTCGATGCGGTGGAACGCGGCATGTTTGCGGTCTATCCTGTGGAGCGCATCGAAGAAGGCGTCGAACTGCTGATGGACAAGGTCGCCGGCACGCGCGGGCCGGACGGCAAATTCACCGAAGGCTCGGTCTATGCCCGCGCCGAGGCGAGGCTGGCGGCGTTCGCCGACAATCAGCGGCGCTTCGCCCAGCGCGTCGACGACAACGGAAAGAGGTGAAGTCATGACGGCTGCCAAGCCGGCTTCCCCGACCGGCGCCGCGAAAGGCGATGGCGAGCCCTCGCGTTCTGCAAACCGCATCGTCATCGGTCTCGACACGCATTTTCTCGCCCGCGAGGCGCTGACGCTGGCGGCCCGGCTCGCCGCTGCCGTCGATGCGCGGCTGCGCGGCATTTTCGTCGAGGATGAAAATCTGATCTCGCTGGCAGCACTTCCCTTCGCCCGCGAAATCTCGATGTCGGGCGATGTGCGCGGCCTCGATCCCGAGCGTATGCTGCTCGCCATGCGCGCCCAAGCTGAAAGCGCCCGGCGCATCCTGCTGCGCGCCGCCGCCGAGGCGCATGTCGACTGCACCTTCGATGTGACGCGGGGCAGGCCGCTGGCGGCCCTTGCCGCCGCCGCCAATGCCGAGGACACGGTGGTCATCCGCTCGCCCCATGCAACCGCGCGCGAGGTCGGCCGCACCGCCCGCGCCGCGACGCGCGA
>DASVNC010000109.1:0-10638 GCA_036384055.1 Parvibaculum sp. | reverse complement strand
CGGCGTCGTCGGACGCTTGCAGCTTGAAGTGCTCGCCGCCCGCATCGAGACCGAATACGAGATCAAGGTGAGCTTCGAACAGGCGCCCTTCGAAACGGCACGCTGGGTCACGGCGGAAGATCCGGCGGAACTCAAACGCTTTGTCGATGCCCATCGCGGCAACATGGCCGAAGACCGCGACGGCGCGCCGGTCTTCCTCGCCAAGAGCAATTGGGAACTCGGCTACACCGCCGAGAAATGGCCGCATGTCCGCTTCACCGCAACGCGCGAACGGGTGGCGGCGCAGGCGGCGTAGTCGGCCATGCTTCGAGACGGCCGCTGGCGCGGCCTCCTCAGCATGAGGTTGATCTAGGAGAAGTCCTCATCCTGAGGAGCCGCGAAGCGGCGTCTCTAAGGATGGCGGCAATCTCCGCCCTAACCCAACACATCCTTCAGCGCCCGCCTCGGGGCCCGCGCCGCGTCCCGCGTCGGAAATCCGGCGCGGAAAGCGAAGGTCGGCTGCCAGTCGGGCGCGCCGGTGATATCGGTGAGCCGCGCCTCGGACTTCGCGTCCTTGCCGAGCTGCTTTTCGCGGTCGACGGTTTCGACCGGCTGATTGATCGGTTGCATGACGAAGCCGAGCGTCGCCGCGGTCAGTTGCATCCGCTGCCAGGCGCGGCCCGCGGCAAGCGCTTGCGGCCGGTCGTAGCGATCCTTGACCGCGATAAAGCCGACAAGCGGCGCCGAGGGCAGCTGGCTGTCGCGCGTCTGCGCGAGCCAGGCCTTGTGGCTTTGCTCGGCGGGCAGGGTGGGCAGGAGTTTCGCCGCCAGTGTGATGAACGGCGAAAGCCCCGCCGTATCGAAATTAAGCCCGTCGCGATGCTCGGCGATGTCGTGCGGCGTTTCGCGCATCCAGCGCCCGCTCGCTTCGTCCATCGCCGCGTCGGCGACGATCTCCTCCGTCGCCGCGACGACGGCGGCGTCGAAGCGCGTCCGGTCGTCGCCGTCCTCGAAGGTGAAAATCTTGATGCCGTCGTCTTCAGCGGTGTCGGCCAGGATCATCTTCGCCGAGGAAGGCAGGCCTTTCGCGCGGTCATAGGGATACCGGTTGGTGTGCCGCTTGGGGATCGCGCCATAAAGCGCATCGCCATCCTGCGGCGCGGAGAGCTTTGTGAGCGTCAGCGTCGCGGCAAGCACATGGCCCCCGCGCTCGGCCAAGGCGAGCAACGATCCGGGCGCGGCATCGACCGTGATGGCGAAGCCGTTCGGCCCCGCCGCCTGCATCATGTTTTCAACCGCGCAGCCGAGCCCGATATGCATTTCGCGCAAATAGGGATCGAAAGCGCCGAGGTTGCGCGCGGTGTCGGCGTAAAGCTCGATCCGGTCGTCGGTAACGTGGAATATCCAGGGCTGCGTGTTGTGCGGATTGGCGGCGAGAATGCCGGCGGCAGCGAGCGCCATCGGCGTGCCTTTGAGGCCGGGTGCGTTCCAGAGATCCCAGGGCGAATAGGCGTCCGCCGGCGCGGGCCCGAAAAGGCCGCGTTGTTCCGCCCGCCAGATGACGCCGCCCATCGCGATCAGCGTCACGCTCATGGCGCCGCCCAGAATGTTGCGGCGGGTGAACGTGAAGTCTGGCTTTTTCATACTCTGCCTCTGGCGCGATGTGTTCGATCTGGCGGCGGCGTCCGCCGTGAAGAGGGCGCAGTATGGCCCAACCGCCCTCGCGCTTCCATGACACAGGCGGTCCGGCGTAGAGTGTCGGCGCCCCGGAGGTCGTGTCGTGAAGATCGTCGTCGTCGGCGCCGGGATCGTCGGCGTCACCACCGCTTATGAGCTGGCCGAACGCGGCCATGAAGTGACGCTTGTTGACCGGCGCGAAGGCGCGGGCCTCGAAACCAGCTTCGCCAATGGCGGCCAGTTGGGCGCGGGCGAGGTTGCGCCCTGGGCGGGGCCGGAAGTGCCGAGCCTCGTTCTGCGCTGGCTCGGCCGCGCCGATGCGCCCTTTCGCCTGCGTCTGAAAGCCGATCCCGAGCAATGGATATGGCTGCTGCGCTTTCTGATGCGTTGCCGGGCATCCGCTCGCGCCGAGCGCGTGCCGCCCAACCTCGCGCTGGCGCTTTTGACGCGGGCGCGCATGGACGCCATCGCCGCCGGCTTCGAGGCGAAGGGCGCGCCGATTGCCTTCGACGAAAAGCGCCGGGGTATTCTCCAGATATTTCACCAGGAGCTTAGACTGAAAGAGGCCGCCGCCGGCATCGGCGTGATGCGGAAAGCCGGCCTCGATCAGAGCGTGCTGACGGCGCGCGAATGCGTCGATGTCGAGCCCGCGCTCGGGCCGGCATTTCAGAAAGGCGAAATCGTCGGCGGGCTCTATTGCCCGAGCGACCGCAGCGGCGATGCGCATCTCTTCACCAGGGCGCTGGCCGAACGCATGATGCGTGCCGGCGTCGCCTTCGTCAACGGCGCGGAAGTCAAAGGCTTCGAGACGAGCGGCGAGCGGATCACGGGCGTCCGGACCAATGCCTGGGTTTTTCCGGCGGATGCTGTCGTGCTGGCGGCGGGCGTCGGCACGGCGGCGCTGGCGAAGCTCGCCGGCACTCGCATTCCGGTCTATCCGCTGAAAGGCTATTCGGTGACGGTGCCTGCATCCGAGGCCGCGCCCAATGTCAGCATGACGGATGAAGCGCGCAAGATCGTCATCAGCCGCCTCGGCAATCGCATCCGGATTGCAGGGACCGCGGAAGTCGCGGGCTACGACACCGAAATTGAAATGCCGCGCGCGCGCTCGGTGCTCGACGCCGCACTCAACCTTTTGCCCCAGCTTGGCGCGGCGGCGGACGCCGCGGAATACTGGACGGGCCTGCGTCCGATGAGCTCCGACGGCAGCCCATTAATTGGGCAAGCAGGCCGATTCAGGAATCTCTTCCTGAACACCGGACATGGCTCGCTGGGCTGGACGCTGGGGGCCGGAAGCGCCGCGGCGCTCGCCGACCTGATCTGCGGCACCGCGCCGCAACTTGATCTAACTCCTTTTGGCATAAAGAGATTCTCTCTGATCTAAGCCCCTGTGTGTCCGATTTTTGTGCATTGCACAAAAAATACTTGACGCTTCGGCGGGGGCTCTCTATCTCATTGTGCAGCGCACAAACCTGAACCTAAGGCTTGTGCAACGCGGTGCCCCAAATTTGACGGGTCGCCGCGTCCCAACGCCAGACAGGAGATGGACATGACGGAAACGACCACGGCCCCGAAGGCCAAAAAGACTGCAAAAGCGAAGCCGGCCGCTGCGAAGAAGGCCAAGGCCGCTCCGAAGAAGACCCCGGTTGAAGTTGCCCAGGGCATCATCGCCGAGCTCGCCCGCACCAACTTCGAAGAAACCGTCGAAGTCGCGAAGGCCGTGCTGAAGTCCGGCAACATCCGCACCGCGGTGGAACTGCAGAACGAATTCGTCCGCGCCTCTTTCAAGCGCAACCTCGAAGCCGCCCGCGAGATCAACGAGCTCACCGTGTCGGCCGTGCGCGAAGCGGTCGGCCCCTACGCCGAAAAGTTCACCGACGCGTTCGAGAAGCTCCGCGCCGCCTGATTTCGGGTCGCACCGAACACTGATCGTTAGTCCTGTTGCGTAAAGGCCCGGTGCTCGAAAGAGCGCCGGGCCTCGTTATTTCGGGCTTTACCCGGAGTTCACCACCGCCCGGTTAGGCTCGCCGACCTTTGATGGAAGGCGGGTTCCAGGATGGAGCGGCATATGCGGACGGCAGGCTGGAAGATCGCGGGCGCGCTTTGCTTCGCCGCGCTCGGCGCTTGCGCGCAAGCCCCCGATTTCGCCGCGCCGCGCCCCGGCCTCGTTCAACGCATCGACACGATATTCGCCTCGGACACCATAGCCGCACCCGTGCTGCCGATGACGGCGGCTGAACGCGATCTGCGCGGCCTAGCGGCGAACCTCGCCGTGCCGACGGCGGACGCCGACGACTATCAACGTCTGCGCGCCCGAACGGGCGGCAGCGCCGAAGGGCTGATCGACGCCATTGCGGCAGACGCCGACACCGACACCGCCGGGATGGAACGCTTCGCCGGGATTTCGCAAACCGTGGTCGAGGCCGACCGCATGCGCGCCCGGAATTTGCAAACGGTTCCACCGGGCGCCGCCGAAGTCCGCGCCCGCATCGGCGAGAATGGACGCATCATCGAAGACACGGGCAATGCGCTGGCGGCGCGCCTGATCGCCTACCGCAGGGCCTTGGGTCGCGCGCGGATCGACGCGCCGGATGCAGACCGGCTGGCCGTGCTTGAAGGGGCGATTGAGCGGATGGCGGCGCAGCTCGCGCTGATGGACCGCAACGCGCTGGCGCACAATGTCATTGTCAGCGATCTGAACGGCGGTCCGTCGAAAGGCTGAGGCGGGATCAGCCGGCCTTACGCCCCGAGGCATGGGCCGCGAGGCGCTGGCGCAGCGACAGGACGCTGGGCTTGCCGTCGCTCGACGGCTGATAGTCGTTGGTGAAGACGCCGACCGACTCCCGCCAGATTTCCGGTGTGATGTTGTCGCGCACTTCCAGCGCATCGAAACCGACGCGGACGAGGAAATAGAACTGGTCGCGCAGCACGGCGCCGACGGCGCGGATTTCGCCGGTGTAGCCATAGCGCTCGCGCAGCAGCCGCGCATAGGAATAGGCCCGGCCGTTGCGATAGACGGGGAACTCCAGCGCCACGACTTCGAACTTGTCGAGATCGGCGGCGATCAGCGAGGGCGCCTCGCCGCTCTTCAGGCGGATGCCGAGCGGTGTGCCGCGCGCGACGAGCGCGTTCTGTTCCTTCTGCCAGCGCTGAAGGCTGACGATGACCGGACCGTCCGGCAAGTCCGCATCGTCGGCAACCGTTTGCCAGCCGTCGGCGACGAAGGCGCCGTTCTTAATAAGCTGCATAGAGCTTCTCCTTGAACGGCTGCAGGCCGACGCGGCGATAGGTATCGAGCAGGATTTCGTCACCCTGCCGTAGGTTGAGATAGGTCTGGACGATGGTATCGACCGCATCGACGATTTCATCTTCGGTGAAGGCCGGCCCGACGATCTCGCCGACGGCGGCCGTCTCGTCGGCCGCGCCGCCGAGCGTCACCTGATAGTATTCGACGCCCTTCTTGTCGACGCCCAGAATGCCGATGTGACCGACATGGTGGTGGCCGCAGGCGTTGATGCAGCCCGACGTGTTGATGTGCAGGCGACCGATCTTCTGCTGAAGGTCGATGTCCTTGAAACGCTCGGAAATGCGCTGCGCAATCGGGATCGAGCGCGCATTGGCGAGGTTGCAATAGTCGAGGCCGGGGCAGGCGATCTGGTCGGTGATGAGGCCGATGTTCGGCGTCGCCAGCTCATGCGCATCGAGCGCCTTCCAGACCTCGTGGAGATCCGCCTTGCGCACATGGGCCAGCGTCAGGTTCTGTTCATGCGCGACGCGCACTTCCGAAAAGGCATATTTGTCGGCGATGTCGGCGACGGCTTCCATCTGCTCCGACGAGCAGTCGCCGGGCGTGAGGCCGGTCGGCTTCAGCGAAATGTTGACGATCGAATATCCCGGCATCTTGTGCGCCGAGATGTTCGACTTCAGCCAGTCGGCGAAATTCTTGTCCTTGGCCGCCAGCGCGTCGATCTCCGGCACATTGTCCGAGAGCGTCTCGAAGGCGGGCGGGGCGAAATACTTCTGGATGCGATCGACTTCTTCCTGCGGAAGCTGCAACGCGCCGTTCTTTTTGATCTCGGCGAATTCCTCGTCGACCAGACGCTTCATCTCCTCGACGCCGATCTCGTGGACCAGAATCTTGATGCGCGACTTGTAGAGATTGTCGCGGCGGCCGGACATGTTGTAGACGCGCAGGATCGCTTCGAGATAGGCAAGCAGGTCGGCGCGGAGAACGAAGTCCGACACTTTCTTGCCGACGATGGGCGTGCGGCCGAGACCGCCGCCGACCCAGACCTCATAGCCGATCTGGCCTTCGGCGTTCTTCACCACCTGCACGCCGATGTCGTGGACGCGGATGGCGGCGCGGTCATGCTCCGTCGCCGAAACGGCGATCTTGAACTTGCGCGGCAGGAACGAAAATTCCGGATGGAAGGTTGACCACTGGCGGATGATCTCGCAGACGACGCGCGGATCTTCAAGCTCGCCCGGCGCGGCGCCCGCGTGGTGGTCGGATGTCGTGTTGCGGATGCAGTTGCCGGACGTCTGGATGCAATGCATCTCGACGGATGCCAGTTCGTCCAGCACCGCCGGAATGTCTTTCAGCGCCGGCCAGTTGAGCTGGAGGTTCTGGCGCGTCGTGAAATGGCCGTAGCCCTTGTCGTAGACGCGGGCGATATGCGCGAGCTTGCGCACCTGGCGCGACGACAGCGTGCCGTAGGGAACGGCGATGCGCAGCATATAGGCGTGAAGCTGCAGGTAGACGCCGTTCATCAGCCGCAGCGGCTTGAACTCGTCTTCCGACAATTCGCCGGCAAGGCGGCGGGCGACCTGGCCGCGAAATTGGGCGACGCGCTCGTTCACCAGCTTGAGGTCGAATTCATCGTAACGGTACATGCGGAATTTCCTCTACGCGGCTTACGCGTGAACGCCTTCGAGTTCGGCCTGCTTGCCGAGATCGGCCCGGACGGTCGGCCCGGCCTGACGAATGGTCTCGCGGACGCTGGCCGCGCGAATGCCGGCATCCGTCCGTTCGATCTCGAAGAGATAGACGTCGAGGACGAAGTTGCCCGGCTCGAAGAAAACCTGCCCGCGGGCAAGCAGCGCCTCGGCGGCGTCCTTGCCTTCGGCCACTTCGGCGTCCTGAAGCGATGGCGACCAGGTGTTCTGGGCGGTCAGATAGACGACCACCCCATCGGTCAGCCGGTTCGCCGTCACCGCCTGGATCTGTGCGCCCTTACGCGAATGCTGAGCCAAGAAAGCTCTCCTCATGAAGCTGATCGCGCCGGGAAGGCGCGGCTGGGCGGGTCCGGAAACCCTGCCTAATCTGCGGGTAACATGGGGTTTTTCGAAAAGCGCGTCAACCACGCTGTAGAAATATATAATCCACTGTAAATGAGTGTTTAATAACGGTTTTCTGGCCGAAACCAGCCGATTTCAGAGGCCGTCAGCCTTCCCGCCGGATGGCGCTTTCGTGCCAGCGCCTCAGCAGCGCGTGTTCGAGCCAGGCCAGGGCAAAGAAGAGCGTGATGCCGAGCGCCGAGAGAAGCAGCAGGGCGGCGAACATTTTCGGGATGTCGAGCCGGTTGCCGGCTTCGATGATCCGCCAGGCAAGGCCCGTCGAGGTGCCGGAGCCGGCGACGAATTCGGCGACCACCGCGCCGATGAGCGCGAGCCCGCCCGAAATCTTCATGCCGCCGAGCATGTAGGGGAGCGAGGAGGGCAGCAGCAGCTCGGTCAGCACCTGCCAGCGGCTTGCGCCATAGAGCCGGAAGAGATCGCGCAGATTGTGGTCGGCGGAGCGAAGCCCCAGCGTCGTGTTCGACAGGATCGGAAAGAAGGCGACGATCCAGGCGATGATGAGGAGCGCCAGCTGCACCCGGTCGAAGCCGACCCAGATGAGGATGAGCGGCGCGATGGAAACGACGGGCGTCACCTGCAACACCACCGCATAGGGAAAGAGCGCGCCTTCGATGGCGCGGCTCTGCGAAAAGACGATGGCGAGGCCGACGCCGCCGACGACCGCGAGGATGAAGGCGAGGATGGTGATCTTCAGCGTCACCCAGAGCGAGCCCATCAGCGAGCCGAAATTATCGATGAGGCTTTCGGCGATGCGGCTGGGCGCGGGCAGCACGAATTCCGGCACGGCATAGTGGCGCACGATAAATTCCCAGACGGCGAGAAAGGCGACGCCGACGACGAGGGGAAGAACGATGCGGAACAGGCGGCTGTCTTCCATCACGCCTCCATGCTCTCGCGCAGGGCGGCTGTGACCGCCGCGCAGCGCGCGATGTAATCGGGGGATTCGCGGAAGGCACGGCCGCGTGGGAATGGCGCGTCGATGTGAATGTCGTTGACGATGCGGCCCGGCCGCGCCCCCATGACGAGCACGCGCTCGGAGAGATAGACGGACTCGTAAACGCTGTGGGTGACGAAGACGACCGTCCAGCCTTGCCCGCGCCAGAGATCGAGCAGATCGTCGTCGAGCTTTTCGCGCGTGAACTCGTCGAGCGCCGCGAAGGGCTCATCCATCAGCAGAACCGGCGGCCGGGTGACGAGCGCGCGCGCAATCGAAACGCGCATCTTCATGCCGCCCGAAAGTTCGCGCGGGAAAGCGGCGGCGAAGTCGGCAAGGCCGACGCGGGCGAGCGCCTCCATGACTTGCGGTTTCGCCGCCTCGCGCGAGACGCCCTTGAGCTTCAGCGGCAGATAGACATTCTCGAAGACGCGCGCCCAGGGCATCAGCGTCGCGTCCTGAAAAACGAAGCCGACATCGGCGGGCCGCGCCCCGCCCGCGGCCGGCCATGCGAGCGTGCCCGCACTCGGTTCGATCAGCCCGGCGATGATGCGCAGAAGCGTGCTCTTGCCGCAGCCGGACGGACCGACCAGCGAAACGAAAGAGCCCCGCGCGATCGTCGTGCTGACGCCCTGCAACGCAACGGTGCCGCTGCCATAGGTCTTGGCGACGCTGGAGAGCGAGATGAGGGGAGGAGGAGAGGTGTCCACGGAACGATTCTCCGACTACCGACCGTCATCCCGGCGAATGCCGGGATCCAGTGGCCGATTGCTCTGAGCTTGCCGCTCCTGGACCCCGGCATTCGCCGGGGTGACATAACTGAAGTACGGAGTGGCCTTGCCCAACTCGACTACTCCCCGATCAGCTTCTTCTTCATGTCGAGGCCGACGCCGTGGTTGACGAATTCGAGCGTGTAGGCGCTGTGGACGTCGATGCCCTTGGGGAAGACGCCCGCCGACGACATCTCCTTGTAGAATTCTTCCCAGCGCGCATCGGTCATCGCGCCGATGCCGAGCGTCGCGGTGTCGCCTGAATCGACAACGCCATGCGCCTTCAAGGTCGCGATGGCATGCGCCAGCAGGTCGTCGGTCATTTCCGGATTGTCTTGCTTGATGAGCGCATTGGCGGGCGAGGGATCGCCGTAAAGATAATCGTACCAGCCGCGAATGCTCGCCTCGACGAACTTCTGCACGACATCCGGATGGTCGGCGATCATTTCATCCGTCGCCAGAATGAAGGCGGCGTAGCCCGGATAGCCGTTATCCGAGAGCAGGAAAACCTGCGGCTTGATCTTGCCTTCGGTCTCGACGGTGTAGGGCTCGGACGAGAGATAGCCTTCCTGAATGGCGTTCTTGTCGGTCAGGAATGGCGCAAGGTTGAAGGTGTACTTGCGGATCTGGTCGTCGGTGAAACCGTATTTCGCCTTCAGCCACGGCCAGAACGAGGTCGTCGTCGCATCCGACACCATGATGGGCTTGCCCTTCATGTCGGCAATCGACTTCACGTCGTCGCGCGGATGGGCGATCAGAACCTGCGGGTCTTTCTGGAAAGTCGCCATGACGGCTTTCGCGCCCGCCTTGGCGATGACGATGTTGAGCGGGATGAAGCTGTTCGAGCCGATGCCGAACTGAACCGTGTTGGTGGCCAGGAGCTGCGGCACGTTCACGCCGGGGCCGCCCTGCTGGATGGTCACGTCGAGACCGGCCTGCTTGTAGTAGCCCTTGGCCA
Source organism: Parvibaculum sp. (assembly GCA_036384055.1). Classification (GTDB taxonomy): domain Bacteria; phylum Pseudomonadota; class Alphaproteobacteria; order Parvibaculales; family Parvibaculaceae; genus Parvibaculum. The sequence goes on along the minus strand of DASVNC010000109.1, from coordinate 962 downwards.
GCGCCTCATAGAAGCCGCCATGTTCGGCCTCCGCCTTCCAGTCGGTGGCGAAGACGATGGAGACGCCGTCTCCCGCCGCCCGATGCCCGGGCCGGATCGCCAGCACGATGACAACGGCAACGAGGACGGCGGCAACGGCGCCGCCGATGAGGAGAGTACGGTTCATGGGAAAGCCCCCGAAAGTCGGTCCTGTTTGCCGGGATCGTATCAGCGGGGCGGCGGCGGTGCTACGGATTCGGCGGCGCGCGGCCCGTCAGTTGCCGCCGGCGATATGGGCGAGCGCCAGCACCGTCCCGAGGTGAAGGACGCCTGCCGCGGCCAGCGTGCCGATGAGCCAGAAAGGCCAGCTCTTCATGGCTTCCTCGCATCGGGCAGGAAGTCGCGCGCAGCATAGGCGGCGCGCGCATAAGGGTTGTCGCTGGCGACAGTGGCTGCGCCGCTGAGCGCCTCGGCGCGGAGCACGGCATAGACCGAGCCGAGCCCGAGGGCGGTCGCAATCGTCGCCGCCGCCGTGAATTTGAGAAAGACCTTCAATCGCGCCCCCGCTTTACCGGAGCATCGAACGCTTTGCGCTCCCGCGCGTCAAAGATTTTGTTTGGTTAATCAGCGTTCGGTGAGGGCTTCGCGCTTCATCTCGAGCTCGAGCCACTGTTCCTCGGCGGCTTCAAGCTCGGTGCGAAGCGCATGGTGGCGGGCGGTCACCTTGGCGAATTCGTTCGGGTTGCGTGTGTAGAAGCCCGGATCGGCAAGCTGCGCTTCGAGCCTGGCGATGTCGCCCTGAAGTTTCGGCATCTTGACGCCGAGTTCCTCCAGAAGCCGCGACTCCTTGTAGCTGAGCTTGGTGGCGACGCGCGGCGCGGCGGCGGTCTTTGCCTCGCCGGTCGCCGCAGCCTTTGCCGCCGCCCTCGGCGCCGCCCGGTCGCGCGTGAACCGCAGCCAGTCGGAATAGCCGCCGGGATATT
>DASVNC010000108.1:0-13966 GCA_036384055.1 Parvibaculum sp. | reverse complement strand
GCAATCGCGCAGGAGAGCGACAGACGCGACAAGGGCTGGGGCGACGCCAAGGCCGACATGAAGATGATCCTGACCAACGCCTCCGGCGAAACGAGCGAGCGCGAGCTGCACTTCATGATGCTCGAAAATGGCGATGCCTCGGATGGCGACTGGAGTCTCATGACCTTCGACAAACCGCGTGATATCGAAGGCACGGCCCTCCTCACCTATTCGCACGTCAAAGAAGCTGACGACCAATGGCTTTACCTCCCGACCGTGAAACGCGTGAAGCGCATTTCGTCCGCCAACAAGTCGGGGCCTTTCGTCGGCAGCGAATTCGCCTTCGAGGATTTCTCAACCCAGCAGGTTACCAAGTTCGCCTACAAATGGCTGAAGGACGAGCCCTGCGGCGATCGCACCTGCCACGTTGTCGAACGTACGCCGCAATATGAAGATTCCGGCTACACCCGCGAGGTCGTCTGGATTGACACCACCGACTACCAGTTCCGCAAGATCGACTACTACGACCGCAAGGACACGCTCCTGAAGACGCTGACCTGCCAGGATTTCAAACTCTACGAGGGAAAATTCTGGCGCCCGAGCGAGCTTGACATGGTCAATCACGAAAGCGGCAAGACGACGAAACTGCTCTGGCAGGGCTACAGCTTCCACACCGGCCTCGGCAAAAGCGACTTCACGACGGCTAGTCTCGAGCGCGAACGCTGAGCCGCCCCATTCATCCGTAGGCGCAACACCGGGGAAATCCAGAAAAGCGGAAGCCGGATTTCCGCCCGGTGCTGGGTGGAAAACAATCTAAATTAACAAAATCTGACTAGGCTCGTCGCGCCCGTTGCATCGTAAGGCTTGATCCCGTGGCTTCGCCCTTGAGTTCCCGCGCCGCTCTATACATCGCTGCCGCCCTCGCCGCAGCGCCGGTGCCCGCATATGCGGACGACTACGGCCTGCGCGGCTCCATCGAGCCGGAAACCCGCGTCTTCACGAACGCGGCAAGCAACCCCGATCAAAAAGATTCCGACCTTTCCGTCGCCGGCGAGGCAACCGCCAAATATCTCTGGGATGACGGCAACCAGTCGCTGGTGGCGACGCCCTTCGGCCGTCTCGACCAGCGCGACAGCAGGCGCAGCCACTGGGATTTCCGCGAACTGCGCTACGGCTACGTCTTCGGCGACTGGGAATTCCGCGCCGGCTTCGACAAAGTTTTCTGGGGGGTGACGGAAGCTGTTCACCTCGTTGATATTGTCAATCAGATCGATGTCATTGAGGATCCGGTGAAGCAGGAGGCCCGCCTCGGTCAGCCCATGCTGCGCCTGCGGACGACACAGGATTTCGGCAGTTTCGATTTCTTTGTGCTGCCCTATTTCCGCAACCGCGACTATCCCGGTCCCGATGGCCGCCCGGCGACAGATATTCCCATCGACCGCGATCTGACACGCTACGGCAGCAGCCAGGGCAAGCGCCATGTCGACGGCGCCTTCCGCTATTCCAACAATATCGGCGACGTCGATCTCGGACTTTCCTATTTCCAGGGCACCGGCCGCGATCCGATTCTTTCGCCCGCTATCAGCAAGAACGGCGATCTCGTGCTGGCGCCCTTCTATCCCGAAATCAAGCAGGGCTCGATCGACGCTCAGGCGACCGAAGGCGCCATGCTCTACAAATTCGAAGGTTATTGGCGCCGCGAACTCGGCCGCGAATACGGTGCGGCGACCGGCGGCATCGAATATACGCTCTACGGCATTTTTGGCAGTCAGGGAGATCTTGGCCTCATCGCCGAATATGCGCTGGATGGCCGCGGCCTTCAGCAGCGCGACCCTTACGAGAACGACGCCTTCCTCGCGCTCCGCTGGACCGCGAACGACGAAGCCTCGACAAGCCTTCTTGCCGGCGTCGATGTTGATGCCGAGACCGGCGCGCTTGGCTTCCGCGTCAAGGGCGAACGCCGCATCGGCGACGATTACCGCCTCTCGCTGGAAGCCTATCTCTTCGGCAACGTGCCGCGGCAGGACCCGGTCTACAACATCGCCGATGACGGCTACGTGCAGCTCCGTTTCGCGCGCTTCTTCTGACCTACTCGGCAGGCGCGGTCTTGGCGACGTGCGCCGCCGCCCGGCCTTCCTGCCATGTCTTGACGATGAGATAGACCGTCGGCACGACAAACAGCGTCAACAATGTGCCGAAGCTCATGCCGCCGACAATAACCCATCCGATCGCCTTGCGGCTCTCGGCACCGGCTCCCGAAGCGAGCGCCAGCGGCAGCGCGCCCAACACCATCGCCCCGGTCGTCATCAGGATCGGGCGCAGACGCAGCCCCGCCGCTTCCATCACCGCATCGACGATCGTCCGGCCCTGCGTCCTGAGCTGATTGGAAAACTCGACGATCAGAATGCCGTGCTTGGTAATGAGACCGACCAGCGTAATGAGACCAACCTGACTATAGATATTGAGGGTTGTGCCGGTGATCGTCAGCAGAAACAGCGCGCCCGCAATCGATAGCGGCACGCTGATCATGATGATGACGGGATCGAGAAAGCTCTCGAACTGGGCCGCCAGCACCAGATAGATGAACAGCACCGCCAACAGGAATGTCGCCGCCAGCGTGCCCGACGACTTGGTGAATTCCCGCAGTTCGCCGTCGAGGTCGGTCTGCACCGTCTTCGGCAGCACACGGGCGCTCGTCGCCTGAAGGTACTTCAGCGCCTCGCCCATCGAATAGCCGGGCGCGAGATTCGCCGTGATCGTCGCCGAACGGAGCTGGTTGAAATGGTTGAGCGAATCCGGCGCCACCGTCTCGTTGACATCGACCAGATTGGAGAGCTGCACCATTTCGCCCGACTTCGCCCGCACATAGATGCCGGAAATGTCTTCCGGCGTCATGCGGTTGTCGTCAGCCATTTGCACGATCACATCGTATTGTTTGCCGTTCTGTTCGTAGCGCGTCACCTTGCGGCCGCCGAGGAAGGTCTCGAGCGTCCGGCCGACCGTGGCGACATCGATGCCGGCGTCGATCACCTTGTCACGATCGACATGAATATCGAGCTGCGGCTTGTCGAGATGCAGGTCGGTATCGGGGTTGATGAAGCCCTCGTTCTTGCGCACCGCATCCATGAACTGTCCGACATATTTTTCGAGATCGTCATAAGTGCCGATGGTCTGAATGACGAATTGCACCGGCTGCGAGCGCGCGCTCTGGCCAAGCGACGGCGGGTTGATGCCGAAGGCGAGAATGCCCGGAATGCCCATCAGCGTCGGCTGGATCGAATTGATGATGTCCTTCTGGCTGCGTTGCCGCTCGCCCCAGGGTGTCAGGAGCGAAAATGACACGAGATTCGTGATCTGCGGGAAACCGGCGACGACGAGATAGCCGGTCACTTCCGGCACCTGCGACACGATCTTTTCGATCTGACGCGTATAGCGCAGCGTGTAGTCGATGGTGGCGCCTTCGGGCGCCCGGCCGACGATCAGCAGAATGCCGCGATCCTCGATCGGCGCAAGCTCCTGGTTCAGCATTTTGTAGAAACCGACGCAGGACAGCGCGACGAGCGCCGCGGTGATGACGACCGCGCGGCGGCGCGCCAGCACCCGTCCGAGCGCCGCCTTGTAGCGCACATCGAGCAGATCCAGCTTCTCGCCCAGAAAGCGGTCGAAGCGGCTGGCCGACGGGTCGTGTTTCAGAAGCCGCGAGCAAAGCATCGGCGTCAGCGTCAGCGCCATCACGCCGGAAACGAAAACGGCAGCCGCCAGCGTCAGCGCGAATTCGAGGAAGAGCTTGCCAGTGCGACCCGTCGCGAAGGCGACCGGCGTATAAACCGCGACCAGCGTCAGCGTCATCGAAATGACGGCGAAAGTGATTTCGCGCGAGCCTTTCACGGCCGCCTCGATGGGCTTCATGCCATCCTCGATATGCCGGAAGATGTTTTCAAGCACGACAATGGCGTCATCCACCACGAGCCCGATGGCCAAAACCATCGACAGGAGCGTCAGCGTGTTGATGCTGAAGTGCAGCGCATACATGACCGTGAAGGTGCCGATGAGCGACACGGGGATGGTGACCACGGGAATGAAAGAAGCGCGGATTGTCCGCAGAAAAAGGAAGATCACCAGCACGACAAGAACGATGGCTTCGCCGATGGTCGAATAAACCGACTTGATGGATTCGGCGATGAAGATCGAACTGTCATAGCCGACGCCGGATGTCATTCCTTCCGGCAGCGTCGGCGCCAGCCGCACCAGCGCTTCATGCACCGCTTTCGACACTTCCAGCGGATTGGCGGTCGCCTGCTTGACGATGCCGAGCGAGATCGACGTATGGCCGTTGTAGGTCGCGGCCCGGCGCTCGTCGGCGGCCGCCACTTCGACCTTCGCCACGTCGCGCAGCCGCACCTGAAAGCCGTCTGCGTCCTTGACGACGATGGCGCCGAACTCATCCGGCGTTTTCAGCGCCGTCTTCGCCAGCACCGTGAATTCGCGGTCGTGGCTTTCGATACGGCCCGACGGAATTTCGGCATTTTGCTGTGTGATGGCGTTCTCGACATCCTGCACTGTCAGATTGTAGGCGGCGAGCCGCGCCCGATCCACCCAGACGCGCATCGAATAAAGCCGCTCACCGAAAATGACGACCTGCGCCACGCCCGGCTGGTTCTGCAATTGATCTTTCACCACACGGTCGAGGTAGTCGGAAATTTCCAGCGCCGACATGCGGTCGCTCTGGAAGGCGATGTACATGATCGGCTGTGCGTCAGCCTCGACCTTGGCGATGATCGGCTCCTCGACATCGTCGGGCAGAAGCCCGCGCACGCGGCCGACGCGGTCGCGCACATCGCTGGCCGCGACGTCGGGATTGGTTTCCAGCGTAAAGCGCGCCGTCACCTGGCTCTCTTCGGGGCGGCTCGCAGATGACAGGATTTCGATGCCCTCAATGCCTGCGATGGACTCTTCCAGCGGTTGCGTGACTTCCCGCTCGATCACCGACGCGCTGGCGCCGCGATAGTCGGTCGTCACGGTGACGACAGGCTCGTCGATGGCCGGATATTCGCGCACCGTCAGGCGCTCATAGGACACGATGCCGAGCAGCATGACGACAAGAGCGACAACGGTCGCGAAGACCGGCCGCCGGATGAAGAGTTCTGAAAGATGCATGACCCCGCCTCAGCCCTTGGGCGTCGATGAAGGGGGCACCGCATCCTTGGCGATGTCGCTGACGGGCGAAACCGCCGCGCCCTCGCGCAGCTTCAGCTGCCCGGCCGTCACGACAACATCTCCAGGTTCTATGCCGGAGAGTATCTCGACTTCGCCCGGCAGCCGCTCGCCGATGGTGACCAGCCTGAGTTCCGAATGCTGGCCGAGCGGCGCGTCCTTTCCCGCATCGGGTGCGGGCTTGTCATCGACGACGACGTAGACGGCTTTGCCGCCCGTCTGCTGCGGCACGATGGCCGCTTCCGGCAGCACCACCGAACTGCGCGTCTGCGTGACAATGTTGACGCGGCCGAAGAGACCGGGGCGCAGCTTGCCGCCCTCGTTCGGCAGAACGGCGCGGACGCTGAGCGCCCGGCCGCTGACGTCAACGACCGGATCGATAGCCGTGATCTTGCCCTTGAAGGTTTCGCCGGGCAGCGCATCGATGCTGACGCTCACCTCCTGATCTTTGCCGATCCGCGTCAGAAACACTTCCGACACCCGGAAGTCGATGCGCAGATGATCGATATCGGCCAGCGTCGCCACCGGCGAACCCGCTTTCATATATTGCCCGAGACTCACCTGCCTGAGGCCGACCGTGCCCGAAAATGCCGCCTTGATCGTCGCCTTGTCGAGATCGGCCTGCGCTGATGCGAGGTCAGCCTCCGCCGAACGCATGTCATTCAGCGCCTCGTCAAGCGCCCGCTCGGTGCCCGACCCCTGTTTGCGCAGACGCGAAGCGCGGTCGTAATTCGCCCGCGTCAGGGTCAGCCGCGCCTGGGTCTGCATCAACCGCGCTTTCAACGAGCCCGAATCGAGCGTGATGATCGTGTCGCCTTGCTTCAGGCGCTGACCGTCGGTGAAGTCGATGCTGGTGACGATGCCGTCGATTTCGGGGCTGACCACGATCGACTGGTCGGCTTCGAGCGTGCCGAGTGCTGCAATGGTCACCGGCACGTCGCGCTTCGCAGCCGCCACCGTCTCGACAGCGGCGGGTGGAAATCCATGCATTCCGCCGCCGCCAAAGATGCGGGAAATTCCCGTCCCGAGCAGAATCAGAACGACGACAAGCCCGCCGGCGGCGAGGAGATTACGTTTCGAAATTGGCATAAATCAGATGACGCGGCTCACACCGCCTCAGCCCCCTGAACGCTGTCCACTATATCAACCCGCCCGGCCCAAATGCGATGAAGCGGTTGGACTGTGATCAATTAGGTCATTTCGCCTCCGAGGAAAATGGCAAATTGCCAGCATTTTCCACCAATTACGAAAGCTCACACCGGCGGCTCTGCGCGCCACGGCCACATGGTGCATGGACGCAAAGCAGCCTAGGGTCGCGTGCCTGCCCGTTGCCCCATCGCTTCCGATAGTCATTTATGTCCGGCTTCACCTTTCTCGCCCTCGTCACCGAATTCGGCGATCAGAGCGTCATCCTTCCCTTCGCAGCGACCGTCGCGGCCGTGCTCGCCCTGAACGCTGCGCGGCGGGAAGCCCTGATCTGGTGCGGCGCGATCTTCGCCGTCCTTTTGACCACGCTCATCGCCAAGTTCTTCTTCCTGCCTTGCGGGCATTTATTTTCCGGACTTGGCGTTCGCAGCCCGAGCGGGCACACCGCCGCCGCCTTCGCCGTCTATGGTGGTTTCGCTGTATTGCAGGCGAAGCTCGCGCGCGCGCGCTGGGTGCAAGCCGCTCTTATCTCGGCAGCCTTCGCCGCCTGTTTTTCCATCGCGGTCTCACGCGTCCTGCTTGGTGCGCATACGGTGCAGGAAGCGCTGTTCGGCGGACTGATCGGCGTGGCCGCGCCGGCCATTCTCGTCCTCGTCGAGCCGCCCGCGAGCGAACCGCGCATGCGGCCGCCACTCCTTCTGTTGATCGTGCCCCTGGTCCTCGCCGTTCTCTTCTACGGTGAAACACTCCCGGTCGAAGGTCTCATCGACCGCGTTTCCACGCAGATCATGGGACAACTCGGCGTCTGCGTCTGAAATCTTTCACCACGGGAGCATGGAACGGCCGGGCGGCCCAACACCGCCATCGCACCCCGAAACCGCATCGATCCAGTACCGCCGCTCTTATTTGAGCCGTTCGATCAACGCCATCGCTGCCGCCGGATTGCGCTCCTTGAAGCCGCTGATGACATAAAAGAAGACCTCACGGCCCTTCTTGTCGGCCTTTCGCGCGGTCACGGTATCGAGACCCTTCGGCACCTCGCCCGCTGCCCAGGTACGAGCGCGTTCCGCCCACAGGTCGAGAGCTTTTTTCGAATAGCCGAGCGGCTCTTTCTCCGTCGTTCCCATCACGCGGACATAGACGAAGGGCGCGGTCACATCCGCTATCTGCGTGAATTCGGAATCGCCCGCCATCACGATGGCAACGCCATAGGCCTCAGCCAGTGCGATGAAGTCCGGCGTTTTGAAACTGTCGTGGCGCACCTCGACCGCATGGCGCAGCCTGCGCCCTTCGGCGCTCCTGGGCAGTAATTTCAGGAACCCCTCGAAGTCGTCCGGATCGAACTTCTTCGTCGCCATGAACTGCCAGTTGATCGGACCGAGCTTGTCGCCGAGTTCCAGCAACCCGCCGGTGATAAATTTTTCGATCGACGGTCCGGCTTCCGAAAGCACCCGGCGGTTGGTCGCAAAACGCGGTCCCTTCAGCGCGAAAAAGAAGTCGTCCGGTGTCTCATCGCGCCAGCGGGCGAAGCTCTCCGGCTTCTGCGACCCGTAATAGGTTCCGTTGATCTCTATGGAGGTGAGTTTGCTCGCCGCATATTCGAGCTCGCGCTTCTGCGCCAGACTGTCGGGATAGAAAACGCCGCGCCAGGGTTCATAGACCCATCCGCCGATCCCGATCCGGACATCTGATTTCGGCATCGTCTCCCCAGACCTCAACGCTTCAATCCGCCGCCGGCGAAAGCTTGTCCTGCGTCTTCGTGTCGAAGTCGGAAGCATCGTGGCGCTCGTGCAGTTGACCCGCCGGATCGCCCCAGGCGCAATTGACCATACGGCCGCGCTTCGCCGCCGGGCGTGCGGCGATGGCATCGCCCCAGCGGTTCACATTCTTGTACTCATGCACTTGCAGGAACTCGCCGCCGCCATACAGAAGACCCTTCGCCATAGCGCCGTACCACGGCCACACGGCGATGTCGGCGATCGTGTATTCGTCGCCCGCAAGGTATTTGCTTTCCGCCAGCCGCCGGTCGAGCACATCGAGTTGCCGCTTCACCTCCATCGCAAATCGGTCGATGGCATATTCGATCTTGAACGGCGCATAGGCGTAGAAGTGGCCAAAGCCGCCGCCGAGATAGGGCGCGCTGCCCATTTGCCAGAACAGCCACGACAGGCATTCGGCGCGCGTGCCTGCTTCGGTCGGGAGGAATGCGCCGAACTTTTCGGCCAGATGCATCAGGATGGCGCCGGACTCGAACACGCGGATCGGCTTCGGCCCGCTGCGGTCCACGAGCGCCGGAATCTTGGAGTTCGGATTGATGGAGACAAAGCCGCTTCCGAACTGATCGCCCTCGTTGATCCTGATGAGCCAGGCGTCGTATTCGGCGCCGCTGTGGCCGAGCGCCAACAGCTCTTCGAGCATCACCGTCACCTTGATCCCGTTCGGCGTCGCCAGTGAATAGAGCTGGAAAGGATGACGCCCGACCGGCAATTCCTTGTCATGCGTCGGCCCCGCGATCGGGCGGTTGATATTGGCAAACCTGCCGCCGTTCTCCTTGTTCCAGGTCCAGACCTTGGCCGGTGTATATGTCTGCGTGTCGGTCATTGCTTGGGCTCCAGCAGGCTGTTGGCACACGAAGATGCACTGTTTGAAACACCGGGCGTCTTTCGACCGGACCGGCATTCGGCGCCAAAACCGAACGGATTGGAAGCCGCTTATGCACCGCCGGTAGATTGGGGCGGATTCAAAATCCTTCCAGACAAAATCGTCCATCGCCACCCGGAATCCGCGGCTTCGGCATTTTTCGCATGTCAGGCCGAAAATGGACGGCCACTTTGAAGATCGACGGTCGTTTTGGAAGGGGCGGCAATGGTGGGCGTGACAGGGATTGAACCTGTGACCCCTACGATGTCAACGTAGTGCTCTCCCGCTGAGCTACACGCCCATTGCCATGCGGCGGCCCGAACCGGGCCGGAGGCAGTTCGTATAACGGGGTTGCCCCTCGAAGACAAGCCGCCAGAAACAGGATGATGAAGGCGCCGGCCGGGGGCCTTTCAGGCGGCCATTAACCGCTCCACCTCGGCGACCAGATCGCGCAGGTGGAAGGGCTTGGAGAGCACCTTGGCGTCTTTGGGGGCCTGGGTTTCGGGGTTGAGGGCGACGGCGGCAAAACCCGTGATGAACATGATTTTCATCGTCGGATCGAGCTCGGCGGCGCGGCGGGCGAGTTCGATCCCGTCCATCTCCGGCATGACGATATCGGTCAGGAGAATGTCGAAGACGTCGTTTTTCAGGTGGCTGTGCGCAAGGTCGCCGCGCCCGAAGGACATGACCTCATGCCCGGCATTTTCTAAAGCCTTGGCCAAAAAACGGCGCATGGATTCATCGTCTTCCGCAAGCAGAATGCGCGCCATCGGCTCAGCCCATCCAGAGTTGCCCAACCTGCCCCGCAGGGTCCGCCCGGACCCCCTGAAGCATTCGCGCCACTCTAGGTGCCGAACGGTAAACAGCATGTGAAGAGCACCATTTCTCCCCTGGATTATGGCCGTTCGGTCACGCCCCCTTGTCGCTCTTGGCGCCGGGGCCATGTTAGGCTTTGGAAGTTCGCGGCCGATCCTTGAAGTCGGCGATCCCCCCGGCGGAAATTCTCGTTCTCATGGACCTCATCCCTCGACATCGACAAGGCGGCGCGGCATCGGAGCCGGCTCCGGCGGCCGAGGTCGCCTCGCCGGACGAAGAGGCGCTTTTCAACGAACCGGTGCGCGTCGAAAAACCCGCACGGCAGAAGGTTCCGTTGGTTTTCTCCTCGCCGCATAGCGGCCGGCTCTACCCGGTGGCCTTCGTCACCGCCTCGAATCTCGACGCGATGACCCTGCGCCGCTCCGAAGATAGTTTCGTCGAGGAAATCTTCGGCGGCGTCGTCGCGCTTGGCGCGCCCCTCATCCACGCCCGGTTTCCCCGCGCCTATCTCGATGCGAATCGGGAGCCCTATGAGCTCGATCCGGCCATGTTCGCCGAACCGCTGCCGCCGCACGTCAACACGCGCTCGCTGCGCGTGGCCGGCGGGCTCGGGACCATCGCCCGCGTCGTCGCTGATTCGATCGAGATCTACCGCGCGCCTCTGTCCTATGCCGAGGCGGAGCGCCGCATCCGCCAGCTCTACATGCCTTTCCACGAGGAGCTGCGCGGCCTTCTGGAAGAAACGCATCGCGCTTTCGGCCGGGCCGTGCTCGTCGACTGCCATTCGATGCCCTCGGTCGGTGGCCCGGGCGACGACGACCGCGGCGCCGACCGGCCCGACATCGTGCTTGGCGACCGCTATGGTACGGCCTGCGCCGGCGAAATCACGGAAGAGGCCGAGCGGCTTCTGAAACGCCTCGGCTACAGCGTCGTGCGCAACAACCCCTATGCCGGCGGCTTCAACACCGAGCATTACGGGCGGCCCCAGCGCGGCCTCCACGCCCTCCAGATCGAGATCAACCGGGCGCTTTACATGGACGAGGCCAGGCTTGAGCGTGGCCCCGGCCTCGAAAAGCTCCGCCGCGACATGTCGGCCTTCGCCGCCGGCCTCGCGAGGTTCGACTGGACCGGCCTGCCCGGAAACGCCCGCGGCGCGGCCTTCTGATCCCCGGACATCCGCCATTTGGGCAAAAAAAGGGGCCCCGGCGAACCGGGGCCCAAGTTTAGGGAGGAAACGCCCAAGAAGGGCTGCGACATCAGGAGAAAGCTCAACCGATGTCGCAATGCACAAGATACATTGCGCTGCACAAAAAACAAGAGGGATAACAGCCTCCAAAGCGGCCCGTCGGATGCATATAATTTCTATTATCTATTTGATTTTAAATGATATTTTATAATTCGCCGCGCACTCATGTGCGCTGCAGCGAAATGTCGCGGTCACCCCGGATCACACCGTCCAAACAAACTCTTAACCCTCCCCGTGCAGAATAGAGACGCCTGGATGGAGCACCGTCCGGCTCTTGATGGAACAGGGTATCGCGGGCCCGTAGCGCCGCGGGGGCTGAAGAATGCGTTGCAAGGCTTACTCCAGGGTCAGGTTCGGCGGGTCGCTCGCGCTCGCCCTGGCGCTCGCTCCGACGCTGGCCTGGTCGCAGACACACGTCCGCGAAACCACCCCGCAATTTTCAGACGCCACGCCCTGGGTCGCCTGCGAACGCGCGGCCATCGCCGTCGAGGCTGCGCACAAGATGCCGCGCGCGCTTCTCGTTTCGGTTGCGACCGCCGAATCCGGCCGCTTCAATGCCGGTAACGGCGCCACGCGCCCCTGGCCGTGGACGATCAACGCCGAGGGCCAGTCGTTCTATTTCGACTCCAAGAAGAAAGCCGTTGCCGCAACGCGCCGGTTGTTGAACGCCGGCCTGCGCAGCATCGACGTCGGCTGCATGCAGGTGAACCTGCATTACCATCCGCAAGCCTTTGCTAGCCTCGACGACGCTTTTGAACCTGCGACCAACGTGGCTTACGGCGCCACGTTCCTGAAGCAGCTTCATGCGAAGACGAAATCCTGGCCGAAGGCGATCGCCCAATATCATTCCGAATCGACCGCTTTGAACCAGCCCTATTTCGCCCGCGTCATCGGCATCTGGACCGGCGAACGCGAGCGCATCGTGGCGCTGGCCCGGACACTCAAGGAAGAGGCGGTTGCGCATATCGACGCGCCGCTCAGGACGCAGACCGCTGAAGCTGCCGCGGAGACGCCGACAGTCATCGTCGCCGATGTCGATGCGGTCGTCGCCGCGCCGCGCCCCGCACCGATGGTTCTCGATTCGGCGACGAGCGAAGATGTCCATGAAGCGGCCGTCGCCACGGTGGGACTGCGCCTGTCGATCGGCGACGACGAACAGGCCAACATCTCCAATCCCGAACGCCGGCCGCCGCCCCGGGTTCTCGATCCGTCTCCCGCTGCGCCGACGGTGCTCGCCGACGCGACGCCGGGCGCCTGATCCCGTTCGTCTCTATTTTTCCGCTTCGGGTTTCCAGCCGGCAGGCACAACGAGCCGCAGGAAATGCGTGCCTTGTTCGATAGTCTGCGGCAGATGCCCACGCGCATCGCCATCGACCTCGACTTCCAGGCCTTCCGGCGCAATGAAGCGGGCCATTCTGACCGGCAGCACCTCAACATCCGACAGCTTCTCGACGCGACCGAGCCCCAGCGCAATCAGATAGCGGATCAGCGCGAGCCGCCCGCCGTTGCGGAAGAGAAAGAGCGTCAGCCCCGGCCGCGAAATGTCGCCGTTACGGGAGAGTATGTATGGCCCGGCGAAGTAACGGCCATTGACGACGACGGCCCACGCCGCGCGCTTCTCCCGGCCATCGACGACGAGATGCACGCCCCGGCCCGGCCCCTTGATCCATTCCTTGATGCCGGCCCAGACAAAGGCGCCCTTGCCAAACCAGCGCTTCAGCAGCGGGTTGATCGCGTGAACGACAACGCCGTCGAACCCGATGCCAACCATCATCAGGAAGATGCGCCCCTCGACGAGGCCGGTGCCGATGAGATGCGCCGGGCCTGACAGCAGCATGTCGGCAATGTCGCCCGCGCGCGGACGAAGCCCAAGCTCCAGCGCCAGCACATTCGCCGTGCCCAGGGGAACGATGCCGAGCGGCATGCTCTGCCCGAGCAGGCCGCGCGCGACTTCGTTGATGGTGCCGTCGCCGCCCGCCGCGACGACCACATCCGCCTCGCCGCGATCAACCGCTTCACGCGCGAGCCGGGTTGCATCGCCCGGACCGGTCGTTTCCTCAAGCGTTACCACCGCACCGGCGCGCGACAGACGTTCAATGACGGCGTGCAGCAATCCCGGCTGCCGCGCGCCGGTAATCGGATTCAAGATGATGTGGATGGAACGACGCAAAGCCAAGGCAAACTCCGGCGACTGCCTTCAAGGTGACTGTCTTCAAAATGTCATCGAACCGTCATGAGAACTTGTCCACAGACACTGAATATGGACGCCGAAAGATCAGGCGCCCCCGCTTATAGCGACTAAAGCCGGGCGTGGCGAGCGGCGAAGTGCTTGATCCGTGGACGAACGATATTGAGGACGTCGCAAAGTATGACGACATTCGGCAAAGTCCTGACTGGTCTGGGCGCTACTTTCGGCGCCGGATCCGCGAAGTCGAAGCTCTCGCCGGAGATTGACGGGCTCGCGGACACAAGCGTTCCGACAAAACGCCGGGCGCGGCGCGGCGGCCTCGACGAACGCCTGACCGGCCCTCGCCCCAAAAACCGCAAACAGCACCGCGCGCTTTTCCTCTCCGACGTTCACCTCGGGACGCCAGGCTGCAAGGCAGACCTGCTGCTGGATTTCCTGCGCCACAACGATGCGGAGACGATCTACCTCGTCGGCGACATCATCGACGGCTGGCGTCTGAAACGCTCCTGGTACTGGTCGGCGGCGCACAACGCAGTCGTGCAGGAGTTTCTGCGCAAGGCGCGCAAAGGCGCCAACGTCATCTACGTTCCCGGCAATCACGACGAAGCTCTGCGCGACTATACCGGCCTCAATTTCGGCGGCGTCGATGTCATCGACGAAACGATCCACGAAACGGCCGATGGTCGGCGCTTCCTGGTCATCCACGGCGACCAGTTCGACGGCGTCGTCAAATACGC
>DASVNC010000107.1:0-5308 GCA_036384055.1 Parvibaculum sp. | reverse complement strand
CCAGATTTCGTCGGGCAACAAGTCTGCGGCTGGATTGACGCTCGATCTGGCGCGCGAGGAGGCGCTCGACGATCCGCTTTTTTATTCGCTCGCCTATCAAGCCTCCGACGGTGTGAAACTGAAGGCACCGGAACCGAAGTCGCTCGGCATTCTTGACGTGGCGTTCTATCGCCTCGCCGGCCGTGACCTGCCGAAGAACGCCAGCGCAATTGCGGCGCCCGCCACGCTTGTCGGCCTGTCGAAGGACGAGAAACTTCCGGCGGAAGCGCGAATCGGCGCTGGCGAGCGCGCGGCGGCATACGGCCTTATCAAGGGCGAGGAGCTCGCGGCGCTCTACCGGCTGCCGAAATTCAGCGCCGACGAACTCGACGGGGCGAAGGCCGGCGCCTTGCCCGCTTCGCAGGAGTTGCGGCGTGCGCTTCTCTTTCAGGCTGTCGATGCGGAAGTTTCTCCCGTCGACCGCGCCGATCTGATGAGCACTTTGCTTGCCTCGGGCGAGGAAAGCGGGCGCGGCTACGCGACGGCAACGGCATTGCTGCCGGTGCTGACGCAGATGACGCCCTCTCCGGCGTTGCGCGGTTTCGCGCCGGCGGCGACGCGGGCTTTCCTTCTCGTGGGCGACCGCGCACATGCGCAGAATTGGTTCGCGCTTGTCGGCGCCGCCGGTATGCCGCCGGCGGGCGCGCAGGCCGGTCTTGTTCCGGTCAGCGGATCGGCGGATCGCGACGCACGGGTGCTTGGCGCGCTGATGATGATCGGCGACCCCAAAGGGCCGAGCAACCTCGATCAGGTTTCTGCCGACATCGTTGCCGATCTGCGCTCCGGTGTGGCGGCCAATCAGAATTTCGGCGCGCTTGAAGCCTTGCTTCTCGACGCGCAGGGATATCCGCTGCCGCAATCCGTTCTCGACGCCCTGCCTTTGGCGCCGAAGAGCGCCGCGGCGCCCGAAGCATTACTCAATCAACTGCATGCCGCCGGTTTGAAAGGGTCCGTCGGCGAAGTCGTGTTGCTCTCGCTTGTTGCAATCGGGCCTGGGGGGCCGGATCGCGCAGACCGTCAAGCACTTGCGCAAAGCGTATCAAGCCTCAGAGCGGTTCATCTCGACGGCGAGGCGCGGCGCCTCGCCACCGAAGCTTTGATGGGGCGCAGTCACGCCGGACCCGGGTGAGTTCCATGTCAAATCAGTCCCCTATGAATGAAGATCACGGACGGCATCACATCGATGCTTTCCTTGAAATGTTGAGCGCCGAGCGTGGCGCGGCGCGCAACACGCTCGATGCCTATCAGCGAGATCTGAGAGATTTTGCCGCCTTCCTCGCATCGCGCACCAAAGGTATCGAGGAAGCGCGGACGATGGATGTCCGCGACTATCTGGAAAGTCTGTCGACGCAGGGGCTGTCCGCCTCGACGGCGGCGCGGCGTCTTTCGGCCATTCGCCAGTTTCACGGATTTCTCTATACCGACGGTGTCAGGACCGACGACCCTTGCGGCGCGATCGAAGGACCGCGCCGGGCGAGGCCGTTGCCCAAGACGCTCTCCGTCGAGGAGGTGGATGGCCTCCTCGCCGCGGCGCGTCTTGCAGAGGACGGCCGATCTCAGGAGGAAGCCGTGCGGGCCTACAAGCGCGCCCGCCTTGTCTGCCTGATGGAAGTTCTCTATGCGACCGGCCTGCGCGTTTCGGAACTTGTCGGCCTGCCGCTTTCGGCGGCGAAGGGCGATGGACGGTTTCTGTCGATCAGCGGCAAAGGCGGACGCGAGCGCCTGGTGCCTCTGTCGGAGGCGGCCAGGCTTGCTATCGACGAATATCTGCCGCTGCGCGTCGTCAGGCTCGGCGACGCCGTTTCGCCCTGGCTCTTTCCGTCGCGCGGGCGGCAGGGACATCTGACGCGCCATCGTTTTGCTCAGCTCCTGAAGGAACTGTCGATTGCGGCGCATCTCGATCCGGCGCGGGTCTCGCCGCACACCTTGCGGCACGCTTTTGCCAGCCACCTTCTTGCCAATGGCGCCGATTTGCGCGCCGTGCAGCAGATGCTCGGCCATGCCGACATCTCGACGACGCAAATCTATACGCATGTGCTGGATGGCAGGCTGAAAGAGCTTGTCCATCAGTATCATCCGCTTGCGAAGAAAGAAGCCGGATCCTGACAGGGGCGCCCCGTCAGGGGCATCCCGAGGCCCGCCGAAATAGCTCTCCCATTTCTTTGCTCATGTCGTATGGTCCGCCTAAATCACATTCGGGTGGAGCTTTGCGATGAGCGAGACGATGGAAAGCAAGCCGGGCGAGCGCGATCCGGGCGAGCTGGCGAAAGCAATGGGCATGGTGAAGGTCGTCGAACTGGACGCCAAGGCCGGGCGCGCCGTGATCGAATATCAGGTAGGCATGCATATGTGCCATTCCGGCGGCGTCGCGCAGGGCGGTTTTGTCACCGGCTGGATCGACTCCGCGATGGCGCATGCGGCGATGGCGGCGACCGACTTCGCATTCGTGCCGATGTCGTTTGAGATCAAGGTGAGCTTCTTCCGCCCGGCGGTCCCCGGCGTAGTGACGGCGGAGGGATGGATCGAACGGCGTGGCCGTTCCACCCTTTTTCTTGAAGGCCGGTTGCTCGACGCCTCGGGTGAAGTGCTTGCCAAGGGTACTTCGACGGCCCGTCTCGTGCCGCGCGGCGAGGTCTAGAGGATCAGCAACGGGCGGCCAAGCCGCCGCCGTAATAGAGGACCGCATTCTCGCGCGGGCAGGCGATCTGGCGGGGCCGCGTCGGCAACCCGGCCTTGGCTCTGAGGGGCGGACAGGGGCGGAAAGCCGCCCTTCCCCTCAAGACGGCGCGCCCGGCCCCTTTGTGACGAGGGCCGTTAACCTGCAAGGCAGGAAGCGCGCCCGGAACCGCCCCCAAGCGGTTGACAAGGGGGCCTCCAGACGCCAGTGTGCCGCGCAATTCCTGAGGAAAAGAGCCGGGCCCCCGGGGCATATCAGGGGTGTCGGCCAGGAGCTTCCGGAGCGCGATGCACACATATCTCGACTTCGAGAAGCCGATTGCCGAACTGGAGGGCAAGGTTCAGGAGCTCCGGCTTCTGGCCGCGAACGACCCGACGGTCAGCATTTCCGACGAAGTGGCCAAGCTGGAGCAGAAGGCCGCGCAGCTTCTTCAGGAAAGCTACAGTTCCTTGACGCCGTGGCAGAAGCTGCAGGTGGCGCGCCATCCGCGCCGCCCGCATTTCGTCGATTACGTCGAGCGCCTCGTCGAGGATTTCACGCCGCTCGCCGGAGACCGCCTCTATGGCGAGGACCAGGCGATCATGGGCGGTCTCGGACGGTTCCGCGGGCGCTCCATCGTCGTCATCGGGCACGAGAAGGGCTCGGACACTCAGACGCGCATGAAGCACAATTTCGGCATGGCGACGCCTGAGGGTTATCGCAAGGCCGTGCGCCTGATGAAGCTTGCCGAGCGGTTCGAACTGCCCGTCGTCACGCTCGTCGATACCGCCGGCGCCTATCCGGGCATTGGCGGCGAAGAACGCGGCCAGGCCGAAGCGATTGCACGTTCGACCGATTGCTGCCTCGGACTGGGCGTGCCGCTCGTCTCGGTCATCATCGGCGAGGGTGGTTCAGGCGGCGCGGTGGCGCTGGCTACCGCTAATCGTGTGCTGATGCTCGAGCACGCCGTCTACAGCGTCATTTCGCCGGAAGCCGGCGCCTCCATTCTCTGGCGCAGCTCGGACAAGGCGCAGGACATGGCGACGGCATTGAAGATCACCGCGCAGAATCTGCATCAGCTCGGTGTGATTGACCGTGTTTTGCCCGAGCCCATCGGCGGCGCACATCGCGAACGCGCGCAGATGATCAAGGAAACGGGCGACGCGGTCGAGGAAGAGCTGCGGGGCCTCGAAAAACTCGACGCCGCGACGCTGCGCCAGCTGCGGCGGGAAAAATTCCTGGCTATGGGACGCGTTGGCGTCGTCTAGGTCTTCCGCCTTATTGCCAGATTTTCGCGCCGACTGCTCCAGTATTCGCAGTACGCATTTCTTTCGTTCCCATGTAGCTGACCGCGAAGGCTCTCCCGCGCCCCGTTAACCGGGAGGAGATGGGCGATGCGCGGCGCGCAAAATTTTCTGCATTCCGTCGGCGCGCGGCGCTCGACGTGGTCGGTATCGGCGAGGGCGGGTATGCGATTCTTTCTTACGAAGAGACACAATGGATCGACATCGGAGCCGGTGTTCCGGACCGGATTTGAGCCGCGCGATTTGCATTCGGCTCGAATAGTTGCTTGGATACTTCAGGGGAACAATAAAGCCGGCGGAACTCATGCAAGGCAGACAGTTCGACCATGCAGGCTGACCACGACGTCTTCAGCACCGCCGGCGCGCGGCGTTTCTTCGATTATTGGCACAGCTTGCCCAAAATCGATCTCGTTCCCGATCGCAAGTCCTTCAATCCGCCGGACATCGCCAGCCTCATGCCGGCGATCACCCTGCTCGAAATCTGGTCGCATGAGCGAATCGATCTCCGCCTCATCGGCACGGGCGTTGCGCGCGGCATGGGTATCGAGCCGACGGGCAAGAACTATCTCGATCTGATTGCGCCGGAAGCGAGAGCGCCTTATCTGAAACTCGTCGATGCGCAGATCAACCAACCCTGCGGGCGGCGCACGATCCTGAAGACGCGCAACGCGACGGGTCTCATCGCGCGCACCGAGGCGCTGACATTGCCGATGTTCCACGCCCAATCGGGACATCACATGATCGTTTCCTATTTCGAGCAGATCGATATCGTCGGCTACGAAAAGGGTCCCTACGAAGTTCTCGATTTCGAGAAGACAGAGTGGCTGGACATCGGCGCCGGCGTGCCCGGCTGGATCTAGCCCGATCCCATTTCGGCAAATGCGTCGCGCAGGTCGTCGGGAAGGCTGGTGCCGTATTCCCCCATCGGGCATTGCCCAGGGGGCTCGTTGGGAAAGCGGGTGCGCTGCAGGAGGAGCTTCAAGTCCTGAAGCTCCTCTTCCGGCACATGAACCTTGTAGGGATCGGCGCGAACGACGCTGTGCGTCACTTGCCGGCTCTCACCTGATTGACGAAGGCGCGGACCTCGTCGGCGAATTCCTTGCCGGTTTCGAGCGCGGCGAAATGGCCGCCGTGATCGAAGTCGGTCCAGCGGACGACATTGCAAACCTTTCGACCATCGAGCGCGGCGGGAAGGTCAGAAATTCCTTGGGATAATTGGCGATGCCCACCGGCACCTCGATCATCTCGCCGGGCGCCATGCCGGTGCCGCCTTCCTCGAACATGCCGCGATAGAACCAGGTGGCGGTGT
>DASVNC010000106.1:0-7154 GCA_036384055.1 Parvibaculum sp. | reverse complement strand
AGCGTTTGTGACGGAGGGTGAAACGCTCAAGCTTGCCCCAGCCGCGGCCGAGAAGTTCGCGCGAACGCACTTCGACGTCGGCCAGCGTGCGTGGCGTCGGGATCAAACGGGTTTCCATGAGGACTCCAGACTGGCGGGGCGGCCAGTCTACATTCTTGCGAAGCCGCCGTCAGGGCCGGGTGATCGTCAATTGCGTGACATCTATCTGGCCGGCGCGGAAGCCTGCTTCGCAATAGGCAAGATAATATTCCCACATGCGACGGAAGCGCTCGTCGAAGCCGAGCGGTTGGATTTCCGGCCAGGCGGCGCGAAAGCGCTGGCGCCATTGCTTCAGCGTTTCGGCATAGTCGAGGCCGAAATCGAGATTGCCTGCCCAGGTCAGGCCCGCACGCGCGACCTGCTCCTTCAGAGCCGAAGGAGAGGGCAGCATGCCGCCGGGGAAGATGTAACGCTGGATGAAGTCGGCGCTCTTGCGATATGCGGGGAAGGCGTAATCGGCAATGGTAATGATCTGCAACCCGGCGACACCGCCGGGCTTCAGGCACTCGCGAATTTTTCTGAAATAAGCCGGCCAGTATTCCTCGCCGACGGCTTCGAACATTTCGATCGAGGCGATGCGGTCGAATTTTTCCGTGACGTCGCGGTAGTCCTGATAGCGAATGTCGACCCTGTCGGAAAGGCCCTTCCGCGCCATGCGTTCGCGGGCGAAGGCGAGTTGTTCCTTGCTGATGGTGATGCCGGTGACGCGGCAGCCGATTTCGCTGGCGGCATACTCGGCGAAGCCGCCCCAGCCGGAGCCGATTTCGAGCAGATGATGTTCGGGCTTCAGGCCGATGCGTTCGGCGAGCGAGCGGTATTTGTTGATCTGCGCCTCGGAGAGGTCTTGTCCGGGGTGCGAGAAGCGCGCCGAGGAATAGGTCATCGTGCCGTCGAGCCAGCGGCGATAGAAGCCGTTGCCGAGATCGTAGTGGAACTCGATGTTGCGCTTCGAGCCGCGCTTCGAATTGCGCCGCGCGAAATGCCAGAGGCGGGCGGCGAGGCGGACGACGCCGAGGCCCCGCAGCTTTTCCTGCAACGCCTCTTTGTTGCGGGCGAACAACTCAAGAAAGGCGGTGATATTGGGGCTGTCCCACATGCCTTCCAGGAAGGCCTCGGCCGCGCCGAGATCGCCGCCGGCAAAGAAGCGCCGGGCGAGGGCGAAGTCGCGTATTTCCATGACCGCATTTTCGCCGGTCTCGCGTCCCTGGAAACGAAGGCGGCGGCCGTCCGGAAGGACGACGAGCAGGCTGCCCCGCCTGATCTGCAGCAAGGCTCGGAAAGCGAAGCGGGCGAGGCGGGGTATGCCCGTGATTGAAGATATATTGGCCGGCGTCGCGTCAATGACGGCGTCGCCGCCAGCATGTCCGATGTCGAGTGCGCCATTCCCGGTCATGAGAAAGCCTCCCTGCGTCAGCCTACCGACTATAGCGCGTAAGGCGGGCAAGTCATATCGGGTCGGCAAGGTGGATACGCAAGCCCGGCGCGGATGGTTCAGTCGTGTTGCAGATCGGCCGTGTTGCAGATCGGCCAGGGTTTCATCGTGGGCGCGAGATGCTAGTTTCGGCGCGCGCGGGGAAATGCGCCCACTGAGTCGAACATGTCCAAAATCGTGGAAGCTGGAAGAGCATCGACGCCTCAGCCCGAACGGGTGTTGAAAGAGGTGTTCGGCTTGCCGTCGTTTCGCGGCCAGCAGAGCGAGATTATCCGGCACGTCGTCGATGGCGGCGACGCCGTCGTTCTGCTGCCGACGGGTGCAGGCAAGTCGCTTTGCTATCAAATCCCGGCGCTCTGCCGCGAGGGCGTCGGCATCGTCGTCTCGCCGCTCATTGCCCTGATGCGCGATCAGGTGGAGGCGCTGCGCCAGTCCGGTGTCAGGGCCGCTGCCCTCAATTCGACGCTGACGCCGGAAGAGGCGCAGGCGATCAGGATCGAGCTGGCAGCGGGACGGCTCGACCTTCTCTATGTGACGCCGGAGCGGCTGGTCAGCGACGGGTTCATGGGGCTTCTGTCGCGGCTGAGGCCGGCCCTCTTTGCCATTGATGAAGCGCATTGCATCAGCCAGTGGGGACATGACTTCCGGCCGGAATATCTGCAACTGGCGATGCTCAAGGAGCGGTTTCCGGGCGTGCCGCGTCTGGCGCTCACCGCGACCGCCGATCCGCAAACGCGCGACGATCTCATTCATCGGCTGCAATTGGACGAGGCCCAGGTCTTCTCGGCCAGTTTCGACCGGCCAAACATCCGCTACACGATTGTGCGGAAAGACAATGCGAAGACGCAGCTGCGGGATTTTCTGCGCGCCCATGAAGGCGCGAGCGGCATCGTCTACTGCCTCAGCCGGAAAAAGGTCGAGGAGACGGCCGAATGGCTGACGGCACAGGGCATCAAGGCGCTCCCCTATCATGCCGGGCTCGACCGGAGCCTGCGCGACGCGCATCAGGATGCGTTTCTGAAAGACGAGGGGCCGGTGCTGGTTGCGACCATCGCGTTCGGCATGGGAATAGACAAACCCGATGTGCGTTTTGTCGCCCATCTCGATCTGCCGTCGAGCATCGAGGCCTATTATCAGGAGACCGGGCGAGCGGGGCGCGACGGGCTGCCGTCGGATGCCTGGATGGCCTATGGCATGGGCGATCTCACGCAGCGCCGGCGGATGATCGACGAAGGTGCGTCGCCCGATGAGGTGAAGCAGGTCGAGCGGGCGAAACTCGACGCCTTGCTCGGTGTTTGCGAGACGACCGCCTGCCGCCGCCAGACCCTGCTCAAGCATTTTGGCGAGCACTATGAAGGCGGATGCGGAAATTGCGACACCTGCCTGACGCCTTCGGAAACATGGGACGGGACGGAGGCGGCGCGGAAGGCGCTGTCGGCGATCTATCGCACCGGGCAGCGTTTCGGCGCCGGCCATGTCATCGACGTTCTGCGCGGCAACAAGACCGAGAAGATCGAACGCTTCGGCCACGACGGTCTGCCGACATTCGGCGTCGGCAAGGACATCGACCTCAAGGGCTGGCAGTCGGTGTTCCGCCAGCTCGCGGCGCGGACGATCATTTCAGCGGATCATGCGGCTTTCGGCGCGCTGAAACTCGAAGAGCGGGCGCGGCCGATCCTGCAAGGGCATGAAACGATCGAGTTCCGGCGCGACCCGGTTTCGACAGGGCGGCGGCGGCAGGCGAAAGGTGGCGAGGCGGAGATGTCTTCATCGCCGGAGGAAGAAACGCTCTTTCAGGCGCTCCGGTCCGAGCGCCTGCGGCTGGCGCGCGAGCAGGGCGTGCCGCCTTACGTGATCTTCCACGACACATCCTTACGCGAGATGACGCGGCGCAAGCCCGCGACGCTTGATGAGATGTCGGATATTCCGGGCGTCGGCGGCGCCAAGATCGCGCGGTACGGCGCGGCATTTCTCGCGGTCATCGCGAGCTTTCCATAGGCTCGGGACAGGCGGCATTCTGGCCGGAAAAATAGAAAGGGCCCAGCCGGCGACGGCTAGGCCCTTGAAACTGGCTCCCCGGGCCGGACTCGAACCAGCGACCGATCGGTTAACAGCCGATTGCTCTACCACTGAGCTACCGGGGAATGCTCGCCCTTTTAGCCGGGCGAGGTGAGGGGTGCTATAGCAAAGTCGTTCCTCGCGTGCCAGCCCAAATCTTGCGCCGCGTCCGGGCCGCGCCCATCTCTCTGGTGCAGCAGGAGGCGGTATGGCATCGATCAGGGTCGGTAACAGGCGGTTCAACGTCCCGGGCTCGCCCCTGGCGCGGCGGGTGACGGGCACGCTTCTCGTCGGCGGCGGGGCGCTGGGCTTCCTGCCGGTGCTCGGTTTTTGGATGTTGCCGCTTGGTGTTGCCGTTCTGTCGGTTGATTCGCACGCAATCCGGCGCAGGCGGCGGCGCGCCGAAGTCTGGTGGGGCCGGCGGCGGCAGCAGAGGGTTTAGGCCTATGCAACGCCCGACGAAAGACCGCGGGCCAAGGCGAAGGGCAGGCCGCTCAGCAAGACCTCGACGACACGGACATCCTGATAGTTGCCGTTGAGAGAAAGGCGCGGCAGCTGCATCAGATGACCGGCATGTTCCGCCTGGACGAGGCCCTTGCGGGTCGTCGTGGCGGACTGGAAGCCGAACTGGCGGGCGAGGGCGAATTCGCGCGGGCCCGCCGATGCCGCATCGCCATAGGGATAGGAGAAGTGAAGGGGGCGTCGCCCGAGCTCGGCTTCCATGCGTTTGACGCCATGCGCAATCTCGCCGAGCGCGCGGGCTTCCGGAATGCGTGCGAGCGAAAAATGATCGGCGGTGTGCGCTTCGATACTGGCCATTGGATTGGCCGCCAGCGCGCGCACCTCGTCCCAGCTCATCGCCAGTTCGGACGTGATCGCTGCAATGTCGATCCGTTGTTCGGCGGCGAGGCGGCGGACCTCCGTACGCAGCGCGTCTTCGCCGAGCGAACGCAGCCGCCAGTAGACGCGATTCCAGCAGGCGAGCTTGCCGCCGAGGGTCGAGGTGTCGAACTTTTCCTGACCTGACGGAAAGCGCACGCGAAGGCGCTGCGCCTTGGCGATGATCCGTTCCAGCGCCACCCACCAGAGTTCGGCGGTCCCGTCGGGCAAGCCGCTTGCGAGATAGACGGTGAATGGCACGCCCATGCGTTCGAAAATCGGCGCCGCGACCGTCAGATTGTCCTTGTAGCCGTCGTCCAGCGTGAAGACGGCAAACCGCTGAGAGAAATCTTTGGCATTCATGCGGCGTATGGCTTCGTCGAGGCTGACGCAGACGAGGCCAAGTTCGCGGACGCGGTTGATCGTCGCTTCAAGGAATGAAGGCGTCACTTCCAGCAATTTGTTCGGCGCGAAGGCGCGGCCGTCATCTTCGCGCACCCGATGCAGCATGAAGATCGCGCCGACACCGGCAAGCGATGCAGGCGCGAGGCGATGCATCCGGCTCGTATGCATCGCGAGAAGCGCGTTGCGGGTGAGGACCGGCTTGGCGGCGGCGAGAGAGCGCCCGGGATTAACGTTCATATTTCGTAACCGACTGGTTAGCACACCGCTTGCAATCAAGCTGGCATGGCGAGGATGCGCGTTCGGAATTGAGAAAAGGTTTCCGAAAACAAGCGTTTCCCGACCAGAACGGAACAAAAAAACTGTTTCAGCTTGATCCATCGGCAAGGCGAGGCCCCCATGAAGCCGCTGACCAAAACGACCGAAGCCAAGAGCGCAACCGTTAACTTCCGCGCCCAGGCGGCTTTTCAGCCCGAGGGGCGGCTGCTTGCCGGCCCGTGGGGTTCGGCGCCGGAGGTGCTGCTTTCGGTTCATGAAGATTTTCGGTCGCTGCAGGGTGTCTGGACCGCGCTTGAGCAGTCCGGCGATTGCACCGTCTTTCAGACTTTCGCCTGGCTTTCGGCCTGGTTTCGCAACATCGGCGCGCGGCAGGGTATCGAGCCCTGCATCGTCGCGGGCTGGGATGCGAACGAAAAAGGCGCTCTTTTCATTCTGCCGCTCGGACTGAAGCGCAGCCTGCTCGGCACGCGGCTCGTCTGGCTCGGCGGCAGGCTCTGCGATTATCAGGCGCCGCTGCTCTCCAAGGCCTTTTCGCGCCGCGTCGCGCATGGCCAGTTCAAGGCGCTGTGGGCGCAGATAAGGGAAGTGCTGCCCGAACACGACATCGTCGAATTGAACCGCTTGCCGGAGACGGTCGGCGGGCAGGCCAACCCGTTCATGCAACTCGGCAAGGCCAAGGAGCACGCCTCTTTCGCCCATCTGACGCGGTTGAAGCCGAGCTGGGACGCCTATTACGGCGAGAAGCGCTCATCGGGCAGCAAGAAGCGCGACAAGCAGAAGCGCCGCAAGCTTGAGGAATTCGGCGAAGCCGTCCTCGTTTCGCCGCAGGACAAGGCCGAGATCGCCCGCACGGTCGATACGCTGATCGAGCAGAAGGCGGCCACCTTCGCCCGCATGGGCATCGCCAACCCCTTCGCGGCGCCCGGCGTCCGCGACTTCTACATGGAGCTGGCGACGAGCGAGGCGTCCAAAGGCCTGATCCACGTTGCCCGCCTCGATGTCGGCGGCAAGGCGGCGGCGGCCAACTGGGGCATCAGCTTCGGCGGACGCTACCATTACGTGCTGGCGAGCTATGCCGAGAACGAGGAGTTCTCCAAGCGTGGACCCGGCATGATCCAGCTCATGGAGCTGATGAAGCATGCAACCGAGACCGGGCATAGCGAGTTCGATTTCACCATCGGCGACGAAGGCTACAAGGGCGACTGGTGCGAGGTCGAAACCCGGCTTTACGACCATGTCGAGGCCGTGACCGTTCGTGGCCTGCTTGCGCTCCTGCCCGCCGTCGCCTATCGCCGGGCTAAACGGTTCATCAAGCAGACGCCGGTACTTTGGGAGGCGTTCACGCGCCTTCGGGCTACCGCCGGCGCGCTTCCGGGAGCCGTTCTCGCCCGGGTCTAAGGGATTATTGGGTCAATGGACGCCTGGGCGCTTCCTCAACCGCTTCGCCGGATCGCTGGGCCATTGGCCTCGCGGCTTGCGGACGGCCATCTGGCGCAAGTCGTGCGTGGCGCGGCCGTGGTCATGGGCATCCGGGTTGCGGGTGCCGCCATCACGCTCCTGAGCCAGGTTTTGCTCGCCCGCTGGATGGGAGCTTTCCAATACGGGATATTCGCTTACGTCTGGGTCTGGGTGATCGTGCTCGGCATTCTGGCGCCTATGGGCTTCGGCACCTCGACGCTGCGCTTCGTGCCCGATTACCGCGTCAACGGGAAGTGGCGGCGGCTTGCCGGCATTCTCGAAGCGTCCTGGCGCGTCGTGACGATCTTCGGGCTTGTCGCGATGGCGGCGGGCCTCGTTGCGCTGATGCTCTTCCGGCATGAGGTCGCGCCTTACTATCTGGCGCCGCTTGCCGTCGCGCTGATCTGCGTTCCCGCTTTTGCGCTGACCGACACGCTGGAAGGCACGGCGCGGGCTTTCGGCTGGGTCAATCTCGCCTATCTGCCGGCCTATATCGTCCGTCCGGTCGGCATCGTGCTGATCGGCGGGATCATCTATTTCACTGCGGGCGAACTCACCGGATTTGCTGCCGTCGTCGGCGCGCTGGGTGCGACGCTCGTCACGCTTG
>DASVNC010000105.1:0-5108 GCA_036384055.1 Parvibaculum sp. | reverse complement strand
CATCGGCGAACCTTCCGAGACTCACTGAAAAACTGGAACGGAGTATAGCAAGTGCGGCGCGCCTAGCCGTTGGCGGCCCGGGGCGGCGCCTTCGGCGGAATGGCCGGCGCGTTCCTGGCGGGCGCCTTTCCGGCCGGCTTTTCGGGCTTCTTTTCCTGCGTCTTCTCAACCTTGCGCCAGCGGTCGACATTGCGGTCATGTTCGGCCAGCGAAGACGCGAAGGCATGGCCGCCCGATCCGTCGGCGACGAAATAGAGGTCGCCGGTCGCGGGCGGATTCAGGACCGCCTCGATCGAGGCCTTGCCGGGATTGCAGATCGGCGTCGGCGGCAAACCGTCCACCTGATAGGTGTTGTAGGGCGTCGGCCGGGCGATTTCGCTCTGGCGGATGGGACGGCCAAGCGGGCCCGCGCCATGCGTGATGCCATAGATGATGGTCGGGTCCGACTGCAGGCGCATCGGCTTTTTCAGGCGATTGACGAAGACGGCAGCGACCTTCGGCCGCTCGTTGGCGATGCCCGTTTCCTTCTCGACGATGGAGGCGAGGATCAACGCCTGCTGCGGCGTCGAGAACGGGAGCCCTGTCGCGCGCTTCGGCCAGAGCGCGTTCATCAGCGCCGTCTGATCCTTCTCCATGCGGGCGACGATCATCTTCCGCGTCATGCCCTTGGTGAAGTTATAGGTCTCGGGCAAAAGCGCGCCCTCCGGCGGCAGAATGGGCATGTCGCCCATCAGCACGGGATCGGCTTTCACGATCTCCATCGCCTCCTGGCTCGTCAGCCCTTCGGGAATGGTGATCTGGTGGACGATGGATTTGCCGCTCAGCAGCAGCCGGGCGATGTCCGCCATGCTGGCGTGCGGCGGGATTTCATATTCGCCCGCCTTCAACGTGCCCGCGCCGCGGATCAGGCGGACGCCGGTGCGGAAGATAATGCGCTCGTCTATGACGCCCGCCTGATGCAGGCGTTCGGTGATGGCGGTGAGGCCGAGCCCCGGCGGCAGCCAGACGACAGTCGTCTGCGTTGCGGGACCTTCGGCGTTGAAGCGCGCCTTGCCGTAAAGGAAGGCCCCTCCGGCGAGGAGCGCGGCGAGGCCGGGGAGAACGACAATGAGAAGCAGCAGGAAACGGCGGAAGCGCCGCGGCGGGGCCGGCGTTTCGGCGGTGGTTTCCGGCTCGTCCGTCAATTGACTTTCTTCAACACCAGCGAGGCGTTCGTGCCGCCGAAGCCGAAGGAGTTGGAGAGCGCGTAGTTGACGTCTTTCTTCTTGGCCTTCAGCGGCACCAGATCGATCTCGGTCTCGACTTCGGGATTATCGAGATTGATGGTCGGCGGAAGGATGCCGTCGCGGATCGCCAACATGCAGAAGATCGCCTCGACCGCACCGGCCGCACCGAGCAGATGGCCGATGGAGGATTTGGTCGATGACATGGAGACGGTGCTGACCGCATTGCCGAGGAGGCGCGTGACGGCGCCAAGCTCGATCGTGTCGGCCATTGTCGACGTGCCGTGGGCATTCACGTAGTCAATGTCCGACGGCGAAATGCCGGCGCGCTTCAGCGCGGCCTTCATCGAGCGGAAACCGCCATCGCCGTCTTCGGCGGGCGCGGTGATGTGATAGGCGTCGCCCGAAAGGCCGTAGCCGACGACCTCGGCATAAATCTTCGCGCCGCGCGCCTTGGCGTGTTCGTATTCCTCGAGCACGACAACGCCGGCGCCCTCGCCCATGACGAAGCCGTCGCGGTCCTTGTCATAGGGACGCGAGGCGCGCTCGGGCGTGTCATTGTATTGGGTGGAAAGCGCCCGGCAGGCGGCGAAGCCCGCGATGCCGATGCGGCAGATGGCGCTTTCGGTGCCGCCCGCGACCATGACGTCGGCGTCGTCGAGCGCGATCAGGCGCGCCGCATCGCCGATGGCGTGGGCGCCCGTCGAGCAGGCAGTGACGACTGCATGGTTCGGCCCCTTGAGGCCGTGGCGGATCGAGACATAACCCGACGCCAGATTGATCAGGCGGCCGGTGATGAAGAAGGGGCTGACGCGGCGCGGACCCTTGTCGCGCAGCGTGTAGGCTTCCTCGGCGATGCCTTCGAGGCCGCCGATGCCGGAGCCGATCATGGTGCCGGTGCGGCACTTCTCGTCTTCGGTCGAGGGGTGCCAGCCGGCATCGTCGAGCGCCTGCGTTGCCGCAGCCATCGCAAAAACGATGAAGTCATCGACGCGGCGCGATTCCTTGGGGTCCATCCAGTCATCCTGGTTGAACGCACCCACGCCTTCGCGCGGGACCGGCATCGCAATTTTGCAGGGCAGATCGGAGACTTCGAATTTCTCGATCTTGCGAGCGCCTGATTCGCCGTTCAGCAGGCGACTCCAGGTTACGTCGATGCCGCTTCCGAGCGGCGAAACGATGCCAAGTCCGGTGACGACAACTCGTCTCATCTCGCGCGCACCTCGTAAAGGGAACTCAAAGCAAAATCCGGTGGAAGGCGCGCCCGGAGCCGGACGCCCGGGCCGCGCCCCACCAACAGGAGATCAGGACTTCGCGTTCGCTTTCACGAACTCGATCGCGTCCTTCACGGTCAGGATCTTCTCGGCGGCATCGTCGGGAATTTCCACGCCGAATTCTTCCTCGAACGCCATCACGAGTTCGACGTTGTCGAGACTGTCCGCGCCGAGATCATCGATGAAGCTCGCATTCTCGGTCACCTTGTCGGCATCGACGCCGAGGTGCTCGACCACGATCTTCTTCAAGCGTTCTCCGATATCACTCATTTTAAGTCCTCAGATTCCTTGTTTGAGACCGGCCTCACGCTTTGCTCCCCGCGCCATGACTTCTAACCCTGGCACCGTGGAAGCAACGCGACCGAATTCGGCGGAAAGACTGCCCTTCTTCTGGCCCATTTCAAGGCAGGACCGCAAGCCAAATCGAGGGCCTAGGTAACATAGTTTCGCATGCTGTGCCAGCGGATGAAAGTCTTTGAGAGCGGCGGCTAGACCCCTGAATTAACTTGGGTTTCCGCCCTGCCAAGAACTTGATCGGGCTCAGATCATCGCCATGCCGCCATTAACATGCAATGTCTGGCCGGTGACATAGGCCGCTTCATTGCTCGAAAGATAGACGACCGCGGCGGCAATCTCGGGCGCTTCGCCGAGCCGTCCGGCGGGAATCGTCCCGAGGATGCGGGCCTTCTGATCGTCGTTCAGCGCGTCGGTCATGGCGCTGCGGATGAAGCCCGGCGCGACGCAATTCGCGGTGATGTTGCGGCTGGCCACTTCCTGAGCCAGCGATTTCATCATGCCGATCATGCCGGCCTTGGAGGCGGCGTAGTTGCCCTGCCCCGGATTGCCCATCACGCCGACGACCGAGGTGATGCCGATGATGCGGCCGAAGCGGCGCTTCATCATGCCGCGAAGCGATGCACGGGAGAGGCGGAAACTGGCCGTCAGGTTCACGCGGATGACTTCATCCCATTCCTCGTCCTTCATGCGCATGAAGAGATTGTCGCGGGTGAGGCCGGCATTGTTGACCAGGATGTCGAGCGAGCCCATCGCTTCCTCGGCCTGCTTCGGAAGCGCGTCGACGGCGGCGCTGTCCGACAGGTTGCAGGGGAGAACATGGGTGCGCGCGCCGAGATCGGCGGCCAGCGCATCGAGGGCTTCCTTCCGCGTGCCCGAAAGCGCGACGGTCGCGCCTTGCGCGTGGAGCGCGCGGGCGATGTCGGAGCCGATGCCGCCGGACGCGCCGGTGACGAGCGCGCATTTTCCCGTGAGGTCGAACATTGAGGTTCCCCGGCTTTTAAAGTGTTTTCAGAATGGCTTCGACATCGGCGGGCGCGCCGACGGACGCAAGCTCCGGCTCCTTGGCGATGCGCTTGACCATGCCGGCCAGCGCCTTGCCGGCGCCGACCTCGATGAAGCTCGCAACGCCCTGCTCTTCCATATAGAGCACGCTCTCGCGCCAGCGCACCATGCCTGTCACCTGCTTCACCAGCAGGTCGCGGATGGTCGCCGGATCGGCGACGCGCGAGGCGGTGACGTTGGCGACCAGCGCGACGGAGGGCGTCTTCAGATCGACCTCGGCCAGCGCCTCGGCCATTTCATCGGCGGCGGGCTGCATCAGCGCGCAATGGAAGGGCGCGCTGACGGGAAGCAACATGCTGCGCTTGGCGCCTTTGGTCTTGGCGATTTCGATGGCGCGCTCGACGGCCGCTTTCGCGCCGGAGACGACGACCTGTCCGCCGCCATTGTCGTTGGCCGCTTCGCAGACTTCGCCCTGCGCCGCTTCTTTTGCGATCTCCGACGCCGCGTCGAATTCGAGGCCAAGGAGAACCGCCATCGCGCCCAGGCCGACGGGCACGGCACGCTGCATGGCCTGACCGCGGCGCTTCAGGAGACGCGCCGTATCGGCCAGCGTGAAAGTGCCGGCAGCGGCCAGCGCCGAATATTCGCCGAGCGAATGACCGGCGACGAAGGCCGCCTTGTCGGCGAGCTTGAAGCCGCCCTCTTTTTCCAGCGTGCGGGCAACCGCGAGGCTGACCGCCATGATGGCCGGCTGGGCGTTCTCGGTCAGCGTCAGGTCTTCCTGCGGGCCTTCCCACATCAGCTTGGAGAGCTTCTGGCCGAGCGCCTCATCGACTTCCTCGAAAACCTCGCGCGCGGCGGCAAAGGAGCCCGCCAGATCGCGGCCCATGCCGACGGCCTGCGACCCCTGCCCCGGACAAATGAAAGCCCTGCTCATCGACGCTCCGTGTTTTGCGGCCATTCGCGGGCCGTTTGAAAGCGCAAGAGATAACGGGAGGCAGAGTCGAGTCAAGGCGGGGGCCTCACCCTTCGAGACGCGGCCTGCGGCCGCTCCTCAGGACGAGGATTTTCTGTCGGACACGCGACCCTCATCCTGAGGAGCCGCAAAACGGCGTCTCGAAGGATGAGGCTTCGAGGGGAGATAGAGAAACAGAGTACCCTCCTCCCCCCTTGCTTCCCTGCCCCTTTTCCGTATAGTGCGCCCCTTCTGGAAGGCCTTGGTTGGAGGCTGAACGGGGTGCCCGCGCCTTGAAAAGCGCGGTTTGGGTGAAAGCCCGGGCTCCGGTGTCTCCGCTTCTTTGGTGGTCCTTTC
>DASVNC010000104.1:0-14983 GCA_036384055.1 Parvibaculum sp. | reverse complement strand
CGCGGCCCTCGCCATCCTTCACGCTCACCAGGTCGCCGCGGCCAAACCTGCCCTCGACGGCGGTGACGCCGGCGGGCAGGAGGCTCCGGCCCTGACCCAGCGCGCGGACGGCGCCTGCGTCGATGGTGAGCGTGCCGACCGCCTTGAGGCCGCCCGAAATCCAGCGCTTGCGGGCGGCGACCGGCGTCTGGCGCGCGGTGAACCAGGTGCAGCGCGCGCCGTCTTCGAGCGCGCGCAAGGGGTGCAGGGTGCGGCCGTTGGCGATGGCCATGTTGCAGCCGGCGTCGGTCGCGATGCGGGCGGCGGCGATTTTCGTTTTCATGCCGCCGCGGCTCATTTCGCTGGCCGCGTCTCCCGCCATCGCCTCGATGGCGGGCGTGATGTCGGAGACTTCCGGCAGATGCGTCGCGCCAGGCTCGGAGGGCGGTGCGGTGTAAAGCCCGTCGATGTCCGACAGCAGCACGAGGCAATCGGCCGACATCATGCTGGCGACGCGGGCGGCGAGGCGGTCATTGTCGCCGTAGCGGATTTCGCTCGTCGCCACCGTGTCGTTCTCGTTGATGACGGGCACGGCGCCGAGTTTCAGAAGCGTGTTGAGGGTCGAGCGTGCATTGAGGTAGCGGCGGCGCTCCTCGGTGTCGTCCAGCGTCAGCAAAATCTGCGCGCAGTTGCGGCCATAGGCGCTCAGGATTTCCTGAAAGGCATGGGCAAGGCCGATCTGGCCGACGGCTGCCGCCGCCTGGCTTTCCTCGAGCTTCAGCTTGCCGGATGCGAGCTTCAGCGCGCGGCGGCCGAGCGCGATGGCGCCTGACGAAACGATCAGTATGTCCTGTCCGCGGGCGCGCATGGTGGCTACGTCTTCGACGAAGGCCTGCAGCCAGGTGCGGTTCAGCTTGCCGGTTTCGCTGTCGGTGAGCAGCGCCGAGCCGATTTTGACGACGACGCGCTGGGCATTGGAAAGGCGCGCGATCATGTGCGGGTCCGGGCGAGGAACATCAGGGCCGCCATCCTTCTTCTTCTTTTTTGTCTTCCTTGCGTTCCTCGGCATGGGCCGCGGCCACCGCGTCGGCGACGAGGTGCAGAACGGGATCGACGCCTTCGCGCGAGACGCCGGAAATGACGTGGATCTTTTTCTTGCGGCTCGCCTTGGCGAGCGCCTTGCGCTTTTCCTCGCGTTCGTCGGGCGTCAGGGCGTCGGCCTTGTTGAGGCAGACGATCTCAGGCTTGTCTTCGAGGCCGGCGCCGTAGGCCTCAAGCTCGCCGCGAATGACCCGGTAGGCTTCGGCGACATCGTCCTGCGTGCCGTCAACCAGATGGATCAGCGTGCGGCAACGCTCGACATGGGCGAGAAAGCGGTCGCCCAGCCCCAGGCCCTCATGCGCGCCTTCGATCAGGCCCGGAATATCGGCGAGGACAAAGGTGCGTCCATCGACACGGACGACGCCGAGGCCGGGCACCAGCGTCGTGAAAGGGTAGTCGGCGATTTTCGGCCGCGCCGCGCTGACGGCGGCCAGAAACGTGCTCTTGCCGGCATTGGGCAGGCCGATCAGGCCCGCGTCGGCGATCAGCTTCAGCCGCAGCCAGAGCCATTTTTCCTCGCCCTCGAGGCCGGGGTTGGCGTGGCGCGGCGCGCGATTGGTCGAGCTTTTGAAATGGGCGTTGCCGAAGCCGCCATTGCCGCCCTTGAGCAGCACGATGCGCTGGCCGACAGCGGTCAGATCGGCGATCAGCGTTTCGCCGTCTTCCTCGAAAACCTGGGTGCCGACCGGCACTTTCAGCACGACGTCCTCGCCGTTGAAGCCGTGGCGATTGCGGCCCATGCCGTGCATGCCGGTCTTGCCCTTGAAATGCTGCTGGTAGCGGTAGTCGATCAGCGTGTTCAGGCCATCGACGCATTCGATGACGATGTCGCTGCCCTTGCCGCCGTCGCCGCCATCGGGACCGCCGAACTCCTTGAATTTCTCGCGCAGAAAGCTGACCGAGCCGGCGCCGCCGTTGCCGGCCCGGACATAGACTTTCGCTTCGTCGAGAAACTTCATCGCCTGCTTCCTACCGCGACCTTGGCCGCGACCCTGGCCTCGGCCTGCCGCTCGCGCTTCATGGCGAGGCTGATCAGCGTCCGCTGCCGCGCCTCGCACCAACGGTATCCCTCGTCAGTATAGCGGAAGCCGAGTTTCGTCAGCACCCGGCCCGAGGCATGGTTCTCGGCGAAGTGACCGGCGACCAGCCCCGGCAGGCCCAGCGTGTCGAAGGCATAGTCGATGAGCGCGCCTGCCGCCTCGGTGGCGAAACCTCTGTTCCAGTAGGGCTCGCCGATCCAGTAGCCGAGCTCGTGATCGCCGTTGTCCTGAACATGCAGGCCGACCGAACCGACCAGCCCGCCGTCGAACTCGACCGCAAGGGGATAGCTGCTGCCATCGGCGCGCGCCCGGTCATGCGTCGCGATCCACTGTGCGGCGGCGCCGTCCGGATAGGGATATGGCATACGGCCCAGCATGCGGGCGACGTTCCAGTTGTTGGCGAGCTTTTGAATGTCCGCTGCGTCGTCCGGCTCGAAATGTCTGAGGCGCAAGCGTTCCGTTCTGACGATTTCCTGCATCGGGGCCTCCTTTGGGTCCCCGAGAGACATGAAAAAAGGGAGATGGCGGTCCATCTCCCTCTCGAATTCAGGATGGTCCGCCACCTTGCGAGGTGGCGGAGCCTCGCGTTTTCAATCCGCCGCCGTGGCCGGCATGGCTGCCGGGGTAACCGATACGTAGGTCCGGCCGCCTTTTTTGGCGCGGAACGAGACGACGCCGTCGGTCGTCGCAAAGAGCGTGTGGTCCGTGCCCATGCCGACATTGTCGCCGGGATGAACCTTGGTGCCGCGCTGACGGACGAGAATGTTGCCCGAGATGACGCTCTGACCGCCGAAGCGCTTCACGCCGAGACGGCGACCGGCGCTGTCGCGACCGTTGCGGGATGAGCCGCCTGCTTTCTTATGTGCCATGTTCCTGCTCCTCTAGCCGCTCAGCCCGCGATGCCGACGATCTTCACCAGCATCAGATCCTGGCGATGACCGTTCTTGCGGCGGTAGTTCTGACGGCGCTTCTTCTTGAAGATGGTGAGCTTCGGCCCGCGCGTCATTTCGACGATCTCAGCGGTGACGCTGGCGCCGGCCACGAGGGGCGCGCCGACCTTCGTCTCAACGCCTTCGCCGCCGAGCATCAGCACGGGCAGCTCGATCTTGTCGCCGGCCTTCGCCTCGACGCGCTCGACTTCGAGCAGCTCGTCTTTAGCGACTTTGTATTGCTTGCCGCCGGTCCGAATGACTGCGAACATTTTGAAACATCCATCATGAAACGAAAAAGGCCAGACGCACCGCGGAGACCGCGGCGCGGGGGCCGGATTTGCGCGCAATATACAGGGGGGAGGTGGCCTGTCAAGGCTGGAAAGCCTTGAATTCCGGGCTCTTTCAGGCCTTTTCCGGGCTCTTGAAGGAGCGCCAGAGGCAAAGCGCCAGGAAATAGAGGGAGACCGCCAGAAAGCCCGTATAGGCGAGTGGCATGGCGTTGGCCGGCGTCAGGCCCGGCGCGTTGCCGGCGACAAGGGCGAGTGTCAGGCCCGCCCAGGCGCCCGTCATGGCCAATGTGAGGGACCGGTAGGCCCTGACCCTGAAGGGGTGGACGAATTTCAGCGGCACGAAGGTCAGGATGCCGAGGCCGGCGATGACGGCGAGGTTCAGCCAGGGGCCGCTGGACGTTATGTAGATATAGAGGACGACGATGTTCCAGACGGCCGGGAAGCCCTGAAAATAGTTATCCGAGGTCTTCATGTCGCGGTTGCCGAAGCAATAGAGGGAGGTCGTCATGATGTAGGCGGCGGCCGGGATGGCAAAACCCTCCGGCACCAGCCCGAAGCGATAGACCAGAAGCGCCGGAATGACGGTGTAATTCAGATAATCGATGACGAGGTCGAGAACGGCGCCGTCGAAACGGGGGGCGAATTCGGTGACGCGGACCTTGCGCGCCATCGGCCCGTCGAAGCCGTCAATCAGCAGGGCCGCGCCCAGCCAGAGAAGCGCCAGCCGGAAATCCCCTGCGATCAGGGCCGAAATCGCCAAAAGGCCGGTGACGACGCCCGACGCCGTGAAGGCATGGACGGCCCATGCGGCCAGCACGCGGGCCCTCAGACGGTCAAGCAGATGGGCGGGGCGCGCGTGCCCCTTGGCGTCGCTCATGGCGCCAGTCTAGCAGGGCGCGGGCGGGCGGCATATCAAGCCTTGTGCGGGCGGCAAAGGTCGGTCTACATTCCGCGCCGCTTGACCAGCAGCCGGCCGCGTTTCGCGGCTCAGGTGCCTCGCGGAGAGGTGGCAGAGTGGTTGAATGCACCGCACTCGAAATGCGGAGTACGGGCAACCGTATCGGGGGTTCGAATCCCTCCCTCTCCGCCACTTAGTCAGCGTGAAATCCGGTGAGTCGGCTGCCTGGCTATCGTCATCTTCCGCGATGCCGGATGCGTTGAGCCGTCAGCCGCAGCGGCGCGCGGGGGCTGCTCAGCGCAGGCCGGAAGGTTGCAAGGGCGCAATTGTCATGGGAGGATTCGCCCATGAGCAATTCGACGGTGTCGAAAAGGTCCGGACGCAAGCGGCCAGTTGAACATGCCTGGGCAAGATTGCCCGACGACGAATTGCTGCAGGTGCGTCTGAAGGATCTCGACCTGTCGGTTGAGGGAACATGGCTGGAAGAAAGCCTGCACGCCCTGCATGAGGAATTGAAGGATCGGAACATTGCGGTCAGGCCGCATGCCTGGATTTCCGACGAGTGGTTCAGTCCCGACAATACGCCCGGCATTGCGTTTCCGTTTTATCTCGCTCATCCACGGCTGGTGAGGCTTGAACGCAAGATGTTCGTCGATGTCGAAGGTCAGACGCAGCTCGAATGCATGCGCATCCTCAGGCACGAGGCCGGTCATGTCGTCCAGCATTCCTATGGACTGCACCGCCGCCGCCGCTGGCAGGAGCTGTTCGGCCGCTCGTCGAAACGCTATCCCGACTATTACAAGGCGAACCCGGCAAGCAGGGACTTCGTTCAACATCTGCGCCGCTGGTATGCACAGAGTCACCCGGATGAAGATTTCGCCGAGACGTTCGCGGTCTGGCTGACGCCGCGCTCGAACTGGCGCAAGCGATACGAGGGCTGGCCGGCGCTGAAGAAGCTCGAATATGTCGATACGCTGATGTCGGAGATCGCAGGTGAGAAGCCGAAACTCACGCGGCGGGTTGCGGTTGATCCGCTGAGCAAGCTGAAAATCACACTCGGCGAACACTACAAGAAGAAGCTGGAGCACTACGCGACCGACACCACGCAGTCGACTTACGACCGCGATCTGCTGCGCATATTCTCCAGCGACCCTCGGCACAACGATGCCCCGGCGGCATCCGCCTTCATCCGGAAAAATCGGGCCGAGATCAGATTGCTGGTCTCCAGGTGGACCGGCGAATACCAGATCACGCTCGATGCGGTCTTCGACGACATGATCGATCGGGCGCGGGTGTTGAAGCTGCGCGCGGCGGGGCCGCAAGAGCAGCTCCGTCTGAACCTCGCAATCCTCGTGACGGCGAAGACGGTTCACTCGTTTTACGGCTCCTCCAGACGCCAGTGGTTTGCGCTATGAAACGCCTGCGCGTTCTGACGCTCTGCCATCCCGATCTCATTCCGCCGGATTCGCTCAAGGGGTATAGCGAGAGCGAGATCTATGTCTGGAAGACCGAATATGACGTCGTGACCACGCTGCGCGCCAGCGGGCACGATGTCCGTCTGCTCGGTGTGCAGAGCGAGCTGGCGCCGATCCGCCTCGAAGTCGAAAACTGGAAGCCCGATATCGTCTTCAACCTGCTCGAGGAGTTTCACGGTGAGACCATCTATGCTCAAAATGTGGTGAGCCTGCTTGAGCTTCTGCGCGTGCCCTACACAGGCTGCAATCCGCGCGGGCTGATGCTGGCGCGCGGCAAGGACCTGTCGAAAAAGCTGCTGAAGTTTCACCGCATTCCGGTGCCGGCGTTCGCGGTCTTTCCGATGGGGAAAAAAGTCAGACGGCCCAAGCAGCTCGCCTTTCCGTTGATCGTCAAAAGCCAGAGCGAGGATGCCTCGCTCGGCATTGCGCAAGCCTCGGTGGTCGAGAGCGATGAGAAACTCGTCGAGCGCGTCGCCTTTATTCACGAGCGCATCGGCACCGCGGCCATCGCCGAGCAATATATCGATGGGCGCGAACTCTATGTCGGCGTCTTCGGCAATGAGCGCCGCCGCGTTCTTCCGATCTGGGAACTGGAATTCAGCCGTCTGGCGGAAGGCACGCGGCCGATAGCGACCGAACGGGTGAAGCACAATCCGGATTATCAGGAACGTCGGGGCGTGCTGCAGGGGCCGGCCGAGAATTTGCCGCCTGCCTTGCAGGCCTCCATCCGTTCCATCGTAAAGCGCATCTGCCGGACGCTGGAGCTCGACGGCTATGCGAGAATCGATTTCCGTCTGTCCCAAGACGGCATTCCCTATTTCATCGAAGCTAACCCGAATCCCGAAATCGCCAGCGGCGAGGAATTCGCGCAAGCGGCGCTTTATGACGGGCTGAAATACCCCGAGCTCCTCAACCGCATCATCGCGCTCGGCATCCGCAGGGCCGGCACGCTGCCATAAGCCGCTGAGGGCGTCGATGACGTCGCGGTCTGCGAACGGCTGAAGAATTTCCGAGGATAAATTCAGAGGTGGCGGAGCGGGCGTGCGGCGAAGACCATCGCCCGTCAATGGTCTTTCCGGCGCGCTTCGACAACCCCGGTGCGGCTATCTACTTCGAGGCTTTCAAAACCAGATCGAAGCTGTAGATTATGCGTCTGAATGACGACGCATAGTCAAATCATGCCGTTCGGTTTATCCACCCATGCCGAATAGAGACGAAAACAAAGTGCGCCTCGACGCGCTGCTCGAGACGGCGGTCGATGGCATCGTCATCATCGACGGCTTGGGCAATATCCAGGTCTATAGTCCCGCCTGCGAAAGACTGTTTGGCTACGTAGCCGATGAGGTTATCGGCCAGAACGTCAAGATGCTCATGCCCGCGCCCTACCATGACGAGCATGACGGCTATCTCGACAATTATCGGACGACCGGCGAAAGGCGCATTATCGGCATCGGCCGGGAGGTGCAGGGCCGCCGCAAGGACGGCTCTGTTTTTCCGATGTATCTTTCCGTCGGTGAAGGCAGTTTCGCCGGAGAGGCGATGTTCGTCGGCATCATTCACGATATCACCGATCGCCGCCAGAAGGAGCAGGCGCTGCGCGAACGGGAGGCGCGGCTCAGTTCCATACTGGAGACGGTTCCCGATGCGATCGTGATTATCGACGACCGCGGCAAGATCGAGTCCTTCAGTCCGGCGGCGGAGCGCCTGTTCGGCTATGCTTTCGAAGATGTCTTCGGTCAGAACGTCAATATCCTGATGCCGCAACCCTATCGAAGCGAGCATGACGCCTATCTGTCGCGGTATCTGGTGACCGGAGAAAAACACATCATAGGGATAGGCCGTGTCGTCGTCGGCCGCCGGAAGGACGGCGCTACCTTTCCGATGGAACTTGCCGTCGGCGAAATCTCCGTGGGCCAGCGCCGTCTCTTTACAGGCTTCATCCGCGATATCACCGAACGGCAGAGCACGGAGCGGCGCCTTCAGGATTTGCAGGCAGAGCTTCTGCACGTTTCGCGGTTGAGCGCGATGGGACAGATGGCGTCGGCGCTGGCACATGAGCTGAACCAGCCGCTCTCGGCCAACATGAATTATCTCAAGGCGGCGCGGCGGACCATTGACGGCATCGACTTGCCGGAAGTCGTGCGTGCCGTGGATCTGCTCGACAAGGCCGGCGGACAGACGGCGCGCGCCGGCCAGATCATTCGCCGTTTGCGCGAGTTCATCGAAAAGGGCAAGAGCAATCGCGCCCATGAGAATTTGAACAAGGTTGTCGAGGAGGCCATTGCGCTCGGGCTTGTCGGCGCCGCCGAAGCGAATGTAAGGGTCAGGATCGGTCTTCAGGCCGATCTTCCGCTCGTGCCGATGGACAAGATTCAGATTCAGCAGGTCGTGCTGAACCTCATTCGCAACAGCTTCGAGGCGATGCAGTCGGTGCAGAAACGTGAACTGACTGTCGGCACGAGGGCGGACGGGGCAGAGGCGGTTCTGGTCGATGTGTCGGATACCGGGCCCGGGCTTTCGCCCGAAGTGGCCGAGAGGCTCTTTCAGCCTTTCACGACCACGAAGGATACGGGCATGGGCATCGGCCTTTCGATCTGCCGATCGATTATCGAATCTCATGACGGAGAGCTTTGGGCGACCGCGAATGCAGACGGGGGCGTCACGTTCTCGTTCCGGCTGCCCGTGAACGAGCTCGCGGAGGTCAATGATGAGCGTTGAAGCCACTATCTTCATCGTCGATGACGATGCGGATGTTCGGGATTCCCTGCGGGCGCTGCTGGAATCCGCCCGGTTCACCGTTGCCGACTACGAGTCCGCGAGGGCCTTCCTCGCCGCGCCGGCGCCAAGCGGCGGATGCATGATCGCGGATATCCGCATGCCGGACATGGACGGGCTCGAATTGCAGGAAGAGCTGGCAAGGCGCAATGTCGGCATCCCCGTCATCGTCGTGACCGGGCACGGCGATGTGCCCTTGGCGGTGAGGGCGATGAAGGCGGGCGCCGTCGACTTCATCGAGAAGCCTTATGACGACGAGGTCATGCTGGCGAGCGTGCGCCGTGCGCTTGCCGCCGGAACACCGGCGAGAGCGCAGGCGCAGGCCGACCCGGCGATCATGGATCTGGTTTCCTCACTGACGCCGCGCGAGCGCGAGGTTCTCGAGCATCTGATAGCCGGACGCCCCAACAAGGTGATTGCCTATGAACTCGGCATTTCACCGCGAACGGTCGAGATCCACCGGGCCCATCTGATGGAAAAGATGCGGGCGAAGAGCCTGCCCGAGCTTGTGCGCGTCGCTCTTGCCGCCGGCGTCGTGCCCGCCGACGGTAGGTGAAACCCCTTATTTCTGGTCTCGCCGGGCTTTTCTATTCTCCGCCTCATGGCAAGGACCGTTCAGGCGAGTGTGGTTGCAGAACCCAAATCCAGGCTGGTGTGCGTCGTCGACGATGACGCCGCCGTCCGCGATTCCATGCGTGTTCTGCTCGAATCTCACGGTCTGACCGTTCGGGACTATGCTTCCGCGCGCCCTTCTCGACGACGGAACGAGCGGAAGCGCCGGCTGCCTGCTGCTCGATCTGCATATGCCCGAGATGAGCGGGCTCGAACTCCTGGAAGCCCTGCGGCAGATGAAAGTCGAGACGGCGGCCATCGTCATCACGGGCCGCAGCGACAATGCGCTTCGGGCCCGCGCCCGCCGGGCCGGCGCGCTCGATCTTCTCGACAAGCCTGTCGATGAAGACGAGCTGCTCCAGTCGATCGACCGGGCATTTCACCGAAACTGATCCCCGGGGGCCGGGCTCTGCTCTAGGTACTACCCCTTAAGTGTAACTCCGGATTTCGGCGCGGGCTCTGCGGGGTCATGATTTTCGCACACCGAACCTGAAGAGGGAGTGCATCATGTCGGGCAATCTGGCGCATATCGGAATATCGACGAAAGCAAAGTTTGCGCGGCAGGCATGGCCGGTCGTCGCAGGCGAAGCGTCGCGGGCCGATCGACCGGGCGACGATTTTGCAGTTCTCGACGCGGTGGGCACGACGCTGTCGACCGGACGGAACGAGACGATCTTCAACGAGGGCGACGCGGCCAAATATTGTTATCGGCTTGTCAGCGGCGCCGTTCGCCTTTGCAAACTGATGGCCGACGGACGCAGGCAGATTTCCGACTTCTTTCTCCCTGGCGATTTCTTCGGCTATGTCGATTTCGGCACCCACGCTTTCAGCGCCGAAGCGATCACCAATGTCGTGTTTGTTCGCTACGCGCGCAATCAGGTCGAGGCGCTGAGCGAAAGCGATGTCCGGTTCCGCCGCAGATTGAGCCAGCTGCTGCACGAGCGTCTGAGCGCGGCGCAGGAGCATCTGGTGATGCTCGGGCGGCACACGGTCAGGGAGCGCGTTTCTTCCTTCCTGATCCGGATGGCCGAACGGCTCGATCAAAAGAACGGCGAAATCGAATTGCCGATGAGCCGCCTCGACATCGCCGATTATCTTGGCCTCACGATAGAAACGGTCTGCCGCGCCATCAGCGAGTTGAAACGCGCCAGTGTCATCGCCGTGCCAAGCACGCACCGAATCGTTTTGCGGAAAGTTTCGGTGCTCCGCGATCTTGCCGACGGCGAGACGCTTTTGAGCGCGTAATCAGAACCCCGCCGCCGTTGCGGGCGTACCAACCTCCGGCATTCGCCCGCGGGCAGGCCGGCTTTCCCAGGAGAGACCGATGAACAAGTTTGCACGGATTGCTCTGCCCATCGCCCTCGCCGGAGCGACGCTTCTTGGCGGCTGCGCAACAAAATTGAACGACGCCGACGAGGCGAGATTGACTCAAGCGGTGCAGGACGCCGCCGAGGCCAAGCAGACCGCACAGCAGGCCCTCGCGGCATCGCAGGCGGCCACGGCCTCCGCCAATCATGCGGCCGAGAGCGCGCAGGCCGCGAACGAAAAGGCCGACCGCATTTTCCAGCGTTCGCTGCGCAAGTAAAATTCGGGTGCTGCTTCCGCCCGGCCCCCTTGTCGCCCTTGCGCCGCGGCAAGGGAGCCGGGCATTTTCTTTCGTCGCGCTCAATCCGGCTGGAGATATTGCGGGTCGCCTTCCGGAAGGAGAATTCTGACCGGAATGCCGGTTCGCTCCCTCTTCGCTTTCTCG
Source organism: Parvibaculum sp. (assembly GCA_036384055.1). Classification (GTDB taxonomy): domain Bacteria; phylum Pseudomonadota; class Alphaproteobacteria; order Parvibaculales; family Parvibaculaceae; genus Parvibaculum. The sequence continues at coordinate 4,131 of DASVNC010000104.1, read as the reverse complement.
ACGGCGCCCCAGTCGATGCGGTCGGCGGCGTCGCCCGCCGTCGTCGTTACCATGTCATCGACATCGATCGTAGCGGGCGATTGCGGCCTTCCGTTCGTCTCTATGGCGTCGGCATCCGCTTCATAGGGATGGACCTCGATATAGAGCACACCGTCCGACCAGCCCGCCTTGACGGGTTCGTTGACGACGGTGACGGGTGTTCCCTCCGATACGCTGCTGAAAAGTGCGTCTATGTCCTGCGGATAGAGCCGGATGCAGCCATGACTGTCGCGCCGGCCGATGCTGTAGGGTTTGTTGGTGCCGTGGATCGCATATCCCGGCCAGCCCAGATAGAGCGCCAGCTCTCCCATCGGATTGTCGGGGCCCGGGGGCACCGTGGCCGGCAGATCGGGATTTTCGGCGTGTTCGGACGGTGTGGGCGTCCATGTCGGATGCATGCGCTTGCGCCGGACCGTCGTTGCGCCGAGCGGTGTTTCCTTGCCTTCGCCGCCGATACCCAGCGGAAAACTCATGATCTGGTGGTCGGACAGAAAATAATAGAGACGAAGCTCAGGCAGATTGATCACGATGCCGCGCCGCGCCGCGCGCGGTATGATGTGCTGTGTCGGCAGAGTGAGCCATTTGCCGGCGCCCGGAAGCCAGGGATCGATGCCCGGATTGGCGATTCTGACCTCGACATAACCGAGATCGAAACGCCGCGCGATATCGGGCAGAGTGTCTTCGACGCGCGTTTCATAAATGGTCTGCATGCCGACGAGATCGTCGGCATGGGCCGGGTTCAGTGCCGACACGATGCCGACGAGGAGACACCATGAGGCGGCCGAGATCATGATCCTTCCTCTGCCGCGCAGGTCATTTTTCATCGTATGTCTCGCAGGATGGCTTTGCGCTCCGGCAGCCGCCGGGCCGTTGTATCCGGATGTGTTGCCCAAGGCGGACCGGATCGTCGTCTACAAGGCGAAACGCGAACTCGATCTGATGGCGAAAGGTGTCGTCATCCGCGCTTATCCCATCGCCCTGGGGCCCCATCCCGTCGGCCCCAAGCGCCGCCGCAAGGATGGGCGCACGCCCGAAGGCGTCTACGTCATCGACTGGCGGACGAAGGGAACGCCTTATCATCGCGCGCTTCATATCTCCTATCCCGATGCCCGCGACACCGCTCTGGCGCGGGCGGACGGCGTCAACCCAGGTGGCGATATTTTCATCCACGGCATGCCCGCCTATTTCGGCCGGACGGATCCCGTCCGCTTTTTTGTCGATTGGACCAATGGCTGCATCTCCGTCGGCAACATCGCCATCGAAGAAATATGGCAGTCCGCCGCCGACGGCACGCCAGTCGATATCCGGCCCTGATCGGGTCAATGCGCCATGAGAATCGGCAGCGCCGCGCCGGCAAGGACATGGCGCGTGAAACCGCCGAAAAGTCGCTCGCTCAACCGATTGTGGCTATAGCCGCCCATCACCAGCAGGTCGGCGCCCGCCTCTTTCGCGGTGGTCAGGATCGTGTCGTGCATCGAGCCGCAGGGATGGGCGAGGTAGCGCACCTCGGTCTGAAGCTCATGCCAGCGAAGATTTTTTGCCAGTTCATTGACCGGCTCGACGGTGACGTCCTCATGCTCGGCGATATTGATGAGAACGACATTTTTCGCGCGGGCGATGAGCGGCATCGCGGCCGTCACGGCGCGCGCGGCTTCAGGCGTGTCCTTCCAGGCGATGGCGATCGTCTCTCCGAGCCGTACCGGGGCTTTTTCGGGGGTGAGCAGAAGCGGACGGCCGCTGCCGACCAGCACGGCGCCGGCGGTGTCGCGCGTCAGTCCACCCCAATGCGTCGGATGGCCGATGACGGTGAGATCGTGAAGCCTGGCTTGCGCGACCAGAATGTCGTTGGGGCGGCCCGTCAGTTCCGCCCATGACGAGGAAGGGCGAACCGCGCTGGGCGGTGCAGGGACTTCTTCCAGTTTCTCGCGCTGGCGAAAGGCGTCATAGACTTTTTTCGCCCGCGCTGTTTCCTTCCGGTCTTCCTCCTGCAGGATTTCGGCTATGTCGCCGGCGGCAAAGGCCGCACCTGTCCCCATGCCCATATCGTAGCCGGTTGCCTGAATGAGGATTTGGGTCGGATCGGGGCGAACATGAACGCAGTCGAGATGACCGCCGAAAATACGCGCTACAGAAAGCGCGGTTTCGAGCGCGGCCGGATCGTTGGAAAAGCCCGTCGTCGGAACGAAGATGGATTTGAACATCGGAGTCACTTCCGGTTGAGGGTCCGAGACCCGAAGGGAAAATCAGCGGTCGATTCGTGTCCCGGCGTCGCCCTCGACGACGCGCCGGGCTTGAGAAATGTTGCCGATGAAAGCCGGCCGGTTCGTATTGCGCGCGAAACGGCAGGCGGCCGCCACTTTCGGCGCCATCGTTTCCCTGGCGAAGTCGCGTATGTCGATCTCGGTCGTCCGCGCGCGGGCGACGAATTCCGGCGCAAAACTTTTCCAATAGCGGTAGATGCCATCGACATCCGTCAGAAAGACGATGCGGTCCGCATTCAACGCTTCGGCCAAAATGGCCGCGGTGACATCTTTGTCGATGACCGCGCCGGTCTCCGCCCCGCCGTCGCCGATGCCGGTTTGCCTGAGAACCGTCACCGTCGCGCCTTCCGGCAAAACCGAACGCAACGCCTCGTCGATCTCGCGGCCCGTCTCATCGGGCGCGGTGCGCGGGTCGTAGCCATATACGACGATGAGCCTGTGATCGCGCGCCGCTTCGGCGATTTCGGACATCGACTTGCGCAAACTCAGACGCCATGCCGCAAGGTCGGTGTCTTCGCCGCCGTTCAGAAGGGCACTCGCGCCGATTGCAACCACGATAAGCATCGGTCATCCGCAGTATTTCGATCAGATCCTGAAGCAATTTTAGAAAGTGCAGGCCGCCGTTCCTTGATTGAGGTCAGAAACGGCCTATGGACTTGTACCTAAGGAAAGGTCGGCCATTTGGCGCCGCTTCTTGATTGAAATCAGAGCGAGCAGGGCGCCGCCGGGCGATCTTCTTCGGCAACCGATACCGCCTGCCGAACAGGCATCTCATTCAGGAGGACCGAAGCCATGACCTTATTTCGCGTTCGCATGACGCTCGCCCGCGATGCGGAATTTCCGGACGGCTCGAATACGCGCGGATACGAATTCATCGTGCCGCTGGCCAGCGGCAAGAAGCCTGACGCATCGACATGGAAGCAGCATGCCAAGGACTGCCTCGTTCACCGCTTCTGGGAAGGCGAAGAGCCGCGGCACGGCGTCCTGCGGCATGGCGGCGGCCAATGGTTCGTCGATTACGATCTGAAGCGCCAGGGCGACGAGGAGCCGTTTATTCACCTCGACCGCCATCCGATCGAGGAAGGCAACTATCTGTCGATGGTCGAAAGCGACGGCAAGGAGCGGACTTTCCACATCGTTGCGGTGAAGCCTCTCGCGCCGTGAGGCTTCGCCACATTCCGGATGCTGCCGTCAGTCCAGCTGCGGCAGCATCCGCTCGGCTTTGTGGAAGTAGTTCTTCGCATAGCGGACGAGTTCACCGTCGCTGGGGTGGTCCACGGTCTCGACGCCGATGATCTTCGCGGCGTGTGCCGGGTGTTTGGCCTGCAGATATTTGACGAAAGCGAATTTTGCGCCGGCGGGACCAACGACCAGAATTTCGCCGGCGTCTGCCAGAGTCTTCACGACGCTTTCGAAGTAGGCCGGGTCTTCCTTGGCGCGCCAGCTGGCGATGCTGCCTGCTTTTGTGTGCAGCCCCTTTATCCGATGTCGCGGTTTGACGATCTCACTCGTCTGGCCAGCGGTCCCGAACTCGATAACGTGAGCTTCGTGATGATCGATCCAGACGACGGCGTGATAGTGGGACATATCGCTATTTCCTCGGTTCGTTGCGTGACGATAAGGACACCGCGCCGCCGTCGCCGCATTGATCGGACGCAAAGCGCGTCCGGTCGCTGCCGCGCCCGGTTTTTGACAATTGGCGGCGCGATCTCGAATCGCCGAAGGCTCTGCGTAAAGTTGACGCATGCGTCATTGTTCGTAATCGCTCCTCGCGCCCAATATCCATAATCATTTTGTTGATATTTGCGCCGGCGGTCGCCGCGGCAAACGG
>DASVNC010000103.1:0-18674 GCA_036384055.1 Parvibaculum sp. | reverse complement strand
CGCAGCTTGCGCGCCATGCGCGCTTTGCGGGCGCCGTCATCGAATTCCGTTCGGCGAGCCACAAGCCGAGCCCGGCGAAAGCGATCCGCGCTTCGCTGCTCGAACGCTGGCTGCGTTTCGAAGGCGGCTTCGACGCGCCCGAAGCCAGAACCTATTTCGATGAAATCCGCGACGACTATGCGCCGCGCCGCAGATCCTGGCACGAGAACGTCATTCGCAATGCGCTCGAATGCTACCGCGTCACTGTCGCGGGTCTGGGCGAGTGGGGCATCGAAAGCGCCAGGGCGGCCGATTGATCCTCAGGTGCCGATCCTGAAATCGTAGCACACTTCCGCGATATGCGGCCAGCGCGGGAAACCGACGGAGCGGCGCGCGGTCGGGCGGCCGCCCATGCGGTCGTAAAAAATACGCGCCGGGCGATTTTCTTCCAGCACCCAGAGATGCGCGCGCGCATGTCCGAGGCAGCCGATCTCGTCGAAGCAATGCGTCAGCAGTTCGCGGCCGACACCACGCCCGTGATCGGCGGCGCGCACATAGAGCGTCGTCACTTCGTTGCGGCGCATATGGCCGAAACCGACGGGCTCGCCCGCCTGTTCGGCTATCCAGGCGATGCCCTCGCGCAGGCCGCGCGTCCATTCCATGATCGAGCGCCGGACGCTCAGTTCGTCGAGAAGGGCCTGGGGCAGAATGCCGATATAGGCTTCGCGCCAGCAGGCGACCTTGAGGCGCGCGATCAGGCCCTCGTCCTGATCCGGCCAAGCCATGCGCAACTGATATCGCGTGAGCACGCTCATGGCGCCAGTATGCCCGAGCGGAGGCCCCTTGCCGATGGAAAAATGGACCTGTCGGCGGTGCGGCCATCGCAAAGCTCGGCGGCTTGAGGAGAGGCTTGCCAGTTTCCGAGCCGCGTGCGAGACAGGCCGCAGGCGCTTTCCTTCCCGCGACGGTTCCGATGCCCCGCCCCACTCTGCTTTTCGATCTCGACGGCACGCTGGCCGACACGGCGGGCGATCTCTGCGAGACCATGAACGTGGTCCTGTCGCGGCACGGGCGGGCACGGGTGCCGGACGCGCGGGTGCGGCATCTGGTTGGCGGCGGCGCGCGCCTACTGATGGAACGCGGCTTTGCCGAGACGGGCGCGCCGGCAAGCGACGCGCTGCTCGACCAGACGTTCGAGGAATTCATCGCCTATTACAGCGACCACATCGCCGACCACACCGAGCTCTGGCCGGGCGTCAAAGCCGTGCTCGACCGGCTGCACGCCGCGGACGTGGCCCTTGCCGTCTGCACCAACAAGGTCGAACGGCTGTCGCGCCAGCTTCTCGAGCGGCTCGGCATCGATGGATATTTTCCGGTGGTGATCGGCGGCGACACGCTGTCGGTCAAGAAGCCCGACCCGATGCATCTCTTCGAGGCGGTGCGGCTTCTCGGCGGCGACCGCAGGACGACGATCATGGTCGGCGACAGCGAAACCGACATCGATGCGGCCAAGAACGCCAAGATGCCGTCGATCTGCGTCAGCTTCGGCTACACGCGCCAGCCGGTGACCGAACTGGGCGCCGACATCATCATCGACCACTTCGACGAGTTTCCCCGCGCTCTGGCGACACTGCTGCCCGAACAGTTCGCGGGCTGGCGCTGACAATCGTCATTGCGAGCGAAGCGAAGCAATTCAGCAAGATGGAAAACTGGATTGCCGCGCCGCCTTCGGCAGCTCGCAATGACGGCGGATAAAAACTTTCACAGAACCTTCAGCGTCCGCTCGCCATCGACAAGTTCGATATCGGCATAATCGCAGATGCCTTCGCCGCGCTGGAAGACGCTGACGGCGATCAGCCAGATGCGGACGATGCGCGCGGGGGGCGCGCCGACGGCGCGGGCATAGTCGGCCTTCACAGGGCGCGTCTCCGCCAGCCAGCGGCCGAGGTCGGATGGCTTTGAGCGCAGCACCCAATGGGTTTCAACCTTGTCCCAATAGGGCAGCGGGCAACGGAAGATCGTGCCTTCGTCCAAAGAGGCCGACCACATATAGGTCAGATCCTGACCGTTATCGAACTCGACCGCGATCGAGAGATAGTCATGCGTCGGCTGGATGTCTTCCGGCAGATCGATCGGCAGCTTGTCGACTTTCCAGCGCCAGCGCAGCTCGGTTTTGTCCGTCAGCGGAAAATCGGCGGGGAACTGGAGAATGCCGACATCCTCATGCGTGTGGCAATGAATATGCCGTCCGTGTTCGCCCGCCGCGTCGCTGTAAATCTCGCCCTGCCCGAGCCGCCAGAGATAATGCCAGCCTGCTGGCGTCGCGACAGGTGCGCGCAGCCGCTCCTGGGCGCGGGCGACGAGACCATGCCAGTCGCCCTGCTTGGCCAAAGCGTCGAGGCCGCGCGCCGCGCCGTTCTTCCAGACGATGGCGCAAACACGCAAGCCGCCGGTCAGGCCCGCGCGCGGGACAGCCGGATCGAAAGTGCCGCGCTCATCCAGAAATTCACCGGGGGGCTTGGCGACGATGTAGAGCGGCCCGCCTTCGGCGAGCTTCACGGTTGCAGCATTGCTCGGACTTTTCACCGCCCGGCCTCTTTCGCCGGCGCGCAGCCAGACGCCGATGCGGGCGCCGAAATACATATCGAGCGCCTTCGAGGCCCAGAGCGCGCCGGCCGCGAAGACCGTCACCTCTTCGCCGGGCGCGAGCGCAATGCCGGCTTCCGTCCAGCCCGGCGTGTCGGCGGTCAGTTCGACGAAGCGGACGGTTTTGACCTCGGCGGCCATGCCCGACCGCGCCAGCAGCATTTTCAGCGCCGCCTCGAAGGCCGCCCCGTCGGCCGGCGTCGACGCCCCGCGCATCAGTCGCCGCCCGGCGAGCCGCGCCAGCGTCGTGACGGCCCTCAGCCCCACTCCCTTGGCCATATTGCCTCCCCTCCATCGCGGTCTTGCGCCGCCTTTGCCGAACCTAACTCAAAAATAGGCGGCGAGATTTTTTCTGATCCGGTCGAGCGGCGTTCCGGCCTTCTCCGGAAGTTCGAACGTCTGGCCGGTGATCGCCTCGAAAGCGCGGATATAGACGGCCGCCGTCTCGACGATCATCTCCGCCGGGATATCGGGGATCGGGTCTTTGTAAGGGTCGCAGCGCGCCGCGACCCAGCTGCGGACGAAATCCTTGTCGAAGCTTTCAGGCCGCTCGCCTTTGGAAAATCGCTCCGCGTAGCTTCCGGCCAGCCAGTAGCGGCTGCTGTCGGGCGTATGGATTTCGTCGGCCAGGATGATGTTGCCGCGCGCATCGGTGCCGAATTCGTATTTGGTATCGACGAGGATCAGGCCGCGCTTTTGCGCGATCTCCTGCCCGCGCGCAAAGAGCGCCAGCGCGTAGCCGGAAACGGTCTTCCATTGTTCGGCCGTCAGCAACCCCTGGCCGACGATGGCGTCGGGGGTCAGCGGCTCGTCATGGGCGCCGTCGAAAGCCTTGGAGGTCGGCGTAATGATGGTGTGCGGCAGCTTCTCGTTGTCGCGCAATCCGTCCGGCAGCCGGACGCCATACATTTCACGCTCGCCCTTTTTGTAGAGCGTCAGGATCGAGGTGCCGGTGGTGCCGGCCAGATAGTCGCGGACGACGATCTCGACAGGCAGGATGTCCAGCCGGCGGCCGACGACCACATTCGGGTCCGGATAGTCGAGCACGTGGTTCGGGCAGATGTCGCGGGTCGCCTCGAACCAGAAGCGCGCCGTTTGCGTCAGCACCTGGCCCTTGAAGGGGATGGCCGCCAGAATGCGGTCGAAGGCGCTCAGGCGGTCCGACGCGATGATGATCCGCCGCCCGTCGGGCAAATCGTAGTTGTCCCGCACCTTGCCCCGGTAGTGGTTCGGCAGCTCGGGAATGGTGGCGTCGCTCAGAACCTCGCCCGCACGGGCCTTCAAAGCCTCAAAATCCATCTTTCTCGTCCAAAAACAGGGGTCGCCGGGCCGCCGGGGAGGCCCGCTTGACTTGGGGATTGCGCGCGTCCTATAGACGGGCCAAAGCCGGTTCGGTCAAGGGCGGTTAGCTCAGTTGGTAGAGCACTGTGTTCACATCGCAGGGGTCACTGGTTCGAGTCCAGTACCGCCCACCAGCCTTCGCTCTTCGAGCTTCGGCTCGGCAGGCCAGGGTCAAGAAGTTCAGCCTAGGCTCGAAGAGCGAAGGCTGCCGCGTCGAAGCGAAGCGAAGACGGGCCGCCGGGGTCACTCATGAAAGAAGTCGGCCTCCGGCCGCGCCTTCGCCAAGAAGCGGCTATAAGGCTCGGCGAGCCAGCGCGCCCCCTTATTTCATGAAGTACTTGTAGGCCGCGAAGCCGAGGCCCGCGAGGATCATCAGGACGAGCTTGCCGAGACCGGCGCCGCCTGCGCGGCCGCCCGGCGCCGCGTCCGAATAGGATTCCTGCTCGCTGTAGGACATGCCCGAACCCGGCAGGCCGACTGTCGTTTTGACGCCCTTGCGGCCGAGATTGACGCTGGCGCCCCGGCCGCCGAGCGACAGCGAACCGCCCGTTTTAGACAGGTTTATTTTGACGCCTGGAAGAATGCTCAGGCTTTTTCTGAACCGGAAACCCATTTGGCCGCCCCTGCTCCCCGTCTGTTTGAAACCGCAGACTAGCCATTTGCATGGATTCGCGCCAAGCGGGTCACAATATCGTTAATGAGCCTTAAGCATTTGCCCCTCTAGTATGGGCGGCGGCAGCTTTGAGTCGGCATTTTGGGCGGTGGACTTCCGGCATGAAGGAAAAGGAACTCAGGCTCGCGCTTGTCTGTTACGGCGGTGTTTCGCTCGCCGTCTACATGCATGGCGTGACGAAGGAGATCCTGAAGCTCATCCGCGCCTCGCGGGTCTATCACGGCGAGGCGAGCCACGCGCGGCGCCAGTCCGTGCCCTATGCGACGCTCGACACGGCGACGGAACGCGAGCGCGACACCGAAGAGGTCTATTTCGAACTGCTGCAGGCGATCGGCGAGACGCTGGATCTGCGCGTCTTCGTCGACACGATCGCCGGCGCGTCCGCCGGCGGCATCAACGGCGTGCTGCTTGCCCGGGCGCTCGCCCACGATCTTTCGCTCGACCAGCACCGCAAGATGTGGCTCGAACAGGCCGACATTCTGGCGCTGATGGACGAGGACCATATCGCCGGCAAGTGGAGCAAGCTCTTCATGAAGCCGGTTTTCTGGGCGATCAACAACCGCTGGCTGTCGCAGTTCGCGCCGGACGCCGAGATGCGCCAGAAGCTGCTGCTGTTCACACGCTCGCGCTGGTTCAAGCCGCCCTTCTCCGGCAAGCTGATGACCAACATGCTGCTCGACGCCTGCCGCGCGATGACCAAAGGCGCCAAGCCCGGCGCGTCGCTGCTGCCGGTCGGCCACAAGCTCGAACTCATCGTCTCCGTCACCGACTTTTACGGCTACACGCAGGATATTCCGCTGCACGATCCGCCCTCGATCCGCGAGCGCGAACACCGGCATGTGCTGAAGTTCGACTACATGCAGCATCCCGGCGGACACCAGGACACCGACTTCGACAACGATCACGTGCCGGGGCTCGCCTTCGCCGCGCGCGCGACGTCGTCTTTTCCCGGCGCGTTTCCGCCGGCCCAGATCGGCGAGATGGACGAGGTGCTGGCGCACCGCGAGGAGATGTGGCCGACGCGCGCCGAATTTCTCGCCGAGGATTTCAAGCCGCTCGTCATGTCGGGCACCGATCCGGTGAAAACCTCGTTCATCGATGGCAGCGTGCTCAACAACAAGCCCTTCGGCGAAGCCATCGCCTCGATCCGGGGGCGCCCCGCCTATCGCGAGGTCGACCGCCGCATCGTCTATATCGATCCCGATCCCGAAGGCGGCCATCTTGAAGCGGGCGGCGCGGCGCCTGGATTTCTGCATACGATCCGCGGTGCGCTTTCAGACATTCCGCGCAACCAGCCGGTGCGCGACGAACTTGAATCGGTTCATGAGTTCTCCGAGCGCGTGCGCCAGTACCGCCAGATCGTCGGCGCGACGCGGCCGCATGTCGCCGAGCGGGTGCGCGATCTGCTGGGCGACGGGCCGGGCGTGGCGCCCTCGGCCGAAACGCTGGCCGAGCGGCGCAACCGCGCCAATGCGCAGGCCGCCGTCGAGGCGGGCTATGCCTATGACGGCTATGTGCAGCTCAAGGTCAGTTCGGTGCTCGACCGGCTGACGCATTTCATCGCCAATACCAGCGGCAAGGTACACAACCCGAGCGAGTTCCTGGCCCTTTCGCGCACCGTCGAAGCCTGGGCGAAGGCCAAGGCGATCTTTCCGGTGCAATGGACCCGTGTCGGCGGACACGTCGAAGCGCCGACGGCGCAGACCACCTGGGTGCGCTTCCTGCGCGACTTCGATCTCAATTTCCGCGTCCGCCGTTTGCGCTTCGTCGTTCGCCGTCTCAACGAGCTTTACGAGGAACATGCGGATTCTTCCGATCACACCGGCGCGCTCGATGACTTCAAGGCCAGCATCTACGAATGCCTGGAGCTGCTGAATGTGCGGCCCGCCACCCGCATCGGCACGCCCGAAGTCATGCAGATGTGCGCGCAAGCCTTCGCCGACGGAACGCCGACGGTCGACGACATAGACGCGCTGGTGCATCACATGGGACCGGCGCTCGATCTCGTCGGCGCGGATACCGCCATCGATGAGACCTTTGCGATGATGTCGCAGAGCTATTCTCTGCCGCATGTGCCGCGCACCGAATTGATGCAGGCCTATGTCGGCTTTCCCTTCTTCGACGTTCTGACGCTCCCGCTCAACAAGTGGAACGATCTCGACGATGTCGATACGATGCAGGTCGACCGCATCAGCCCGGAAGATGCCAAGGCGATCCGCAAAGGCGGCGCGCGGGCGACACTGATGGGCCGCGATCTCGGCCACTTCGCCGCCTTTTTCAGCCGCCGGGCACGCGAGAACGATTATCTGTGGGGGCGCCTTCATGCGGCCGACCGGCTGGTCGATATCGTGGCGAGCGCGGCGGGCTCGGGCACGGCGGCGGCGCGGGTGAATTTCATCGATCTGAAGAAGCGGCTTTTCAAGTCGATCCTTCACGCCGAGAAGCCCTACCTCACCAGCGTTCCAGATCTCATCCGCGACATCGAGCATGAGATCGGATTGCACTTCGACGACGCCGACGAAGGCGTGCCGGAAAGTGCCGGCGAGATTGCGCTAGCGGCGGGCGACTGACGAAAGAGCTTCGCAGGGCGCAAGATTTTGTGCCCCCGACGGCAGCGGCGTTTTCGGGTTCGTCATCCATGCCAGGGCATCCGTCCACACCGTCTCCCGTTCCAGATCGCGCAGGAGCATGTGCCAGCCGTTCGGATAACAGGCCGCCGTCACCGGAATGTTCGCATTGCGCATCGCCGCAAGCGCATCGGCGACCGGGATCGGCGGCACGATCTGATCGTGGGCGCCGTACATCAGCAGCACCGGCACATTGATGCGGTTTGCCGCGACGGCGGCGTCGTCCATCAGATTGACGAGGCCATAGATGGTTCCGACCTGCGTTTCCTTGATGACCATCGGGTCGCGGCCCAGCGCGCGCAGCATTTCAATGTTGTCGGAGGGCTGAATATCGAGGCCGCGTCCGGTCAGGGTCATGAAGGGAACGGTGTGCGCGCTCACCCAAAGCGCCGTTTCGTAGAAGGCATTCATCGAACGCCAGCCCCAGACGGCGGGCGCGGCCAGGATGACGCCATCGACCCTTGGCGGGTTGGGCAGCGAGAAGGCGCGCATGACCACGCCGCCGCCCATGCTCTCGCCGAGGAGGTAAACCGGCACGCCGGGATGCTGCGCGTGAACAAGCTCGACGACGCTCTCCAGATCGCCGGCCATCCGCTCCGAGCCGGCCCATAGGCCCCTGCCCGGCGCGCCGCCGAAACCGCGCTGGTCGTAGGCGTAAACCGTGACGCCGTGCTCGATGAACCAGCGGCCCGGCATGTCGAAGGCATTCGCATAGTCGTTCATGCCGTGCAGGCCGATGACGATGGCGCGCGGGTTCGGCGTCGCCCATATGCGCAGCGGCAGCCGCGCGCCGTCCGGCATGGCGGCATCGGTCTGCTCGAGTTTCGGGGTATAGACAGGATCGCCGACGGCCATCAGGCGCGGCGCGCAGCCGAAATTGAGGCCGGCGATAACGGCTGCGCCCAGTGCGAGCCGGAACAGTCGGGTCATTTTTTCTTTCCAGCCTTCTCTCTCGCTCATGGGCCGATCAGGCGGCGAACCTCGCGGCGCAATGCGGGCAGAACGTCCGTCTCGAACCATGAATTTTTCCTGATCCAGCCGTTATTACGCCATGAGGGATGTGGCAGAGGTAAGGCGCGGGGAAGGAAGCTGCGCCAGGCCGCGACCGTCTCGGTGAGGCTGCCCCTCGCGGCCTCGCCCAGATGCCAGGCTTGCGCATATTGCCCGACCAGCAGCAGAAATTCGACCTGCGGCATTTCGGCGAAAATCCGCGTCCGCCAGTGCGGCGCGCATTCTCGGCGCGGGGCCAAGTCGCCGCCCTTGGCGTCCTGACCCGGAAAGCAGAAACCCATCGGCACGATGGCGATTTTCGAGACGTCGTAGAATTCGTCCGAGGTCACGCCCATCCAGTCGCGCAGCCGGTCGCCGCTCGCATCTGTGAAGGGCATTCCCGAGGCATGGACCTTTGTGCCCGGCGCCTGGCCGACGATGCAGACCCGCGCCTGGCCCGAGACCCGCAGCACCGGGCGCGGCTCGTGCGGCAGAGGCTTTCCCCGCGGCTGTTCGATGCACAGGCGGCAGGCGCGGACTTCGGCGGCGAGCTTGTCGAGGCGGGTCGGCATCGCCGCCTAGCCGGCATCCTTCAGCATGTTCCGCGCGATGATGACCTGCTGCACCTGGCTCGTCCCCTCATAAATGCGGAAGATGCGCACATCGCGGTAGAGGCGCTCGATGCCGTAATCGGCGACATAGCCCGCGCCGCCGTGGATCTGCACCGCGCGGTCGGCGATGCGGCCGACGGCTTCCGAGCAGAACAGCTTGCAGCAGGAACTTTCCGTCGCCACGTCCTCGCCCATATCGCGGCGGCGGGCGGCGTCGAGAACCATGCAACGGCCCGCATAATGCTCCATCTTCGAATCCGCCAGCATCGCCTGCACGAGCTGCAGGTTGCCGATGGGCGCGCCGAATTGCTTGCGCTCGGCGGCGTACCGGGTCGAGTCCTCGACCAGGCGGTCGGCGACGCCCATGCAGACGGCGGATATGTGCAGGCGGCCGCGCTCCAGGACCTGCATCGCGGTGACGAAGCCCCTGCCCTCCTTGTCGCCGAGAAGGCAGGAGGCGGGAATGCGGGCATTGTCGAAGATCACATCGCAGATATGCGCGCCCTGCTGGCCCATCTTCTTTTCAGGCTTGCCGATGGAGATGCCCGGAATGTCACGCGGCACGATGAAGGCGGAAACGCCTTTCGCGCCCGGCGTTTTCGGATCGGTGCGGGCGAGCAGCGTGAAGGCATGCGCCTTGTTGGCGTTGGTGATGAAACGCTTGGTGCCGTTGACGATGTAATGGTCGCCGTCGCGGATCGCGGTCGTCTTCAGCGCGGCGGCGTCCGAGCCTGCCTCGGGCTCCGTCAGCGCGAAGCTGATGATGACTTCGCCCGAAGCAATCTTCGGCAGCCATTCGGCTTTCTGGTCTTCGCGGCCATGCATCACGATGCCCTGACTGCCGATGCCGACATTGGTGCCGAAGACCGAACGGAAGGCCGGCGAAGTGCGGCCCATTTCGAACATCAGGAGGCACTCTTCCTCCATGTTGAGACCGAGGCCGCCATATTCGACCGGAACCGAAATGCCGAAGAGGCCGAGTTCCTTCATCTCCTCGATGATCTCGGCCGGCACGGCATCGTCTTCCGACACCTTGTCCTCGATCGGACGCAACCGGCCATCGACAAAGCGCCGGACGGACGAGATGAGCTGTTCGCGGGTTTCGGCGTCGAGGGGCATGGTCGCTCCGGCTGACGGGAATATCAGGACGGGCGGAATCTAGGCCACATGCCCCTCAGGGGTCAAAAGGTCAAAGCGCCGGTTGCCGGGGCTCCGGCAGGCCGGTGCTGAAGCGTTCGGCGACCGAGACGGGCTTGTAGGCGGTGACGGTGAAAATACGGTCGGTGCGCTCGCCGTCGATGGAGAGCGGCATATAGGCCGCCTCGAAGGTCATATGGCCGCGGCCGACGAATTCGAGCCCCCCGCCGACCCCGATGGGGCGGCGCAGCATGGCCACGGCGGTATAAAGCTCATTCAGCAGCGAGCCGAGGTTTGGCCGGTACTGATCGACATCCAGCACCTTTCGGCCGCGGTAATTGGCGCCGTGGACATGGGCGACTTCCTCGCCGATCAACCGATAGCTCAGCACGAAGGGGTCGTGGTCGACCTGAATCATCATCAGGCTGGGCATGTAGCGGGCAAAATCGATGGGGTTCAGGTCTTGCGGCCGGGGCATCCGCCGGTCGCCGCGCTTGGCGTACCAGTAGTTCAGGACGTCGAGGACCATCGGATCGCGCAGGTCGCGGAGCTTGCGCAGACCGGCATTGCTCGCACCTGCCCTCGCAATCAGATCTTCCAGCTCGCCCATCCGGCACCCCACTCCACGCGACCATCCGCCGTACCGGCGATGCTAAAGGCCATGCCCTAACCTCTCGTGAATAGGCAGCCCACCAATGTTCATACGGGCACCGTGGGGTTTTGGATTGGTCCCGGTTCCTGATAAGAGACGGAAAACCATTCGAGACAGGCTGAATTTCATGTCGAAGGCACCCGGCGCGGGGCGACATCGTGCAAAACACCGGCAGCCTGGTTTTCATGCGCGGTCAGGTCTTCACTGGAAGCGGCGAGGCCTGGCGCATACTTCTGAATTACAGCGGCATCGTGAAACGGGTGCGGCGCAAAACACAGGCGGAGCCCCGCAATGGTTACTCTAAGCGTTCTCGATCAATCGCCGGTCCGCAAGGGCGGCAGCGCCGCGGAAGCGGTGGCGAACACCATCGACCTCGCACGTCATGCCGAGCGGCTGGGTTACAGCCGCTATTGGCTGGCCGAGCATCACAACACCCAGTCTTTCGTCGGCTCCGCCCCCGAAATCATGATCGCCGCCGTCGCCAGCGCAACGAGCCGCATTCATGTCGGTTCGGCGGGCGTCATGCTGCCGCATTACAGCTCGCTGAAAGTGGCGGAGCTTTTCCGGCTGCTCGAAACGCTGCATCCGGGGCGCATCGATCTCGGCATCGGCCGGGCGCCGGGCTCCGACCAGAAGACGGCGCGGGCGCTGCAGCCGGGCCCGCAGGCTTACGGCGTCGAAGTCTTCCCGCAGCAGATCGAATTGCTCATCCAGTTCCTTGAGGACGCGAACGGGCTCGCGGGCGAGGAAGGCGGCTTCCCGGCGGACCATCCCTGGCGCGGCATTCACGCGACGCCGCGCGGGCCTGGCATGCCGGAAATGTGGATGCTCGGCTCCGGCGGTGACGGCTCGATCCTCGCTGCCCAGTTCGGCATGGCCTATTGCTTTGCGCATTTCATCAATCAGGATGCGGGCACCTCGCCCCTTGAGCTCTATCGCCGGAACTTCAGGGCGTCGCGGCGGCTGACGTCGCCCAAGGCGGCCATCGCCGTATCGGTGACGGTGGCGGAGACCGAGGAAGAAGCGAAGCGCATTTCCGCCTCGCGCAATCTCTGGGTGATGCATCTGCTGCAGAACCGCGCCGGGGCGTTTCCTTCCATCGAAGACGCGCTGGCCTATCCCTATTCCGACGAGGAACGCATCATGCTGCGCGGCATAGAAAAGCGCGGCATCGTCGGCTCGCCCGAGCAGGTGCGGGCCCGTTTGCTGGCGATGGGCGAGGAATACGGCGTCGACGATTTCGTCATTCTGACGATCACTTACGACCATGCGGACCGGGTGCGGTCCTATGAGCTCCTCGCCAAGGCGTTTGGTTTTATCTAGCGGCGGGCTTGCCTAATCGGCAGGATGCCGCCGCATGCTGGCACGGCGCGCGGTGCGGCGGTCGAGTGCGGACCGCAACCGCGCCTGCCGGGCATGGGTGATCGGATATTGCCAGATGATCGCCGTCGAGATGACCCAGAGGGTCAGCGGCACCAGGCAATACATCGCCATCAGCACGAAAAGCGAGAAGCCTGAATTCGTTTTCGAGGTCGGCTCGAACCCGACCCAGGCCAGAATGGGAAGCGCGATGCCGACGCCCGCCGCTTCGAAAATCTTGCGCACCATCGCAAGGAAGGCGAAGAGAAATGCCGTGCGCTGTTCACCGCTCCTGATCGTGTCGAGATCGCAGACATCGGCGAGGATCGACTGACCGAGGATCGGCGCGGCGCCGATGGTGAAGCCCTGAACGATCATGACCAGAAAAATCGCGGGCAAAGCGAGGTCGGGATATGCCGGTTTCAGCCCATAGATGATGATCGGGATGAAGGCGAAGGCGAACATGCTGGTGAAACCGGCGACACCGATACCCTTGTGCTTGCCGATCTTGCCGCCGATACGGACCCAGAAGGGCGAGCCGACGACGCCCATCGCGAACAATACGAAAATGAGCGAGGACGACGTCTTGCTGTCGAATTGCGCAACATGTTCAGCGAAGAGGACGAAGACGCTTGCATTGATAGACCCCGCCAGCGCGCCGACGATGGTCGCGATCAGCACGATGCGCAGCGGGCCGTTGCGCATTGCGATGCGCATCCCGCCGATGAAGGAAATCGGCGTGCTGTGGCCGATGGCCGGCTCCGGCACCGAGCGGAAAAGGATTGCCAGGCAGATCGGCAGAAGGCCGGCCGTCAACCAGCCGAGCGCCGCCATCGCGCCGCGGCTGGCGGCGCTCGCATTGTTGCCGCCGCTGGCGACGATGGGAACCGTGATCGCGATGAGCAGACCGATCAAAAGGAAAATCTGACGGCTGCCCGTGATGCGGTTTCGTTCGTGATAGTCGTCCGAGATTTCCGCGCCCCAGGCGCCGTAGGGAATTTCGATCAGCGTGTAACCGAGATAGATCGCGGCGATCCAGAAAAGCAAATAGATATTGCCGACGGACGCCGGCGGCAGAAAGAGCATCAGGCTTGAAACCATCATGACGACGACGCCCGCGGCAACCCACGGCCGCCGCCTGCCCCAGCGCGTATGCGTGCGGTCGCTCAGGCGGCCGATGAAGGGATCGGTGACGACATCCGAAAGCCGCGCCAGCATCAGGATAAAACCGACGGCGCCGAGGTTGAGGCCGAGCGTGCCGGAATAGAAGGGCGGGATGTAGATCGCCAATGGCAGGCCGATCACCGCCATCGGCACGACAAGCTGGCCATAGGCAAAAAGCTGCCAGCGGCTGAGCTTGAAAGCACTCACTCCCGCGTTCATTCAGCCACCCTCCCCGGTGTCTGGCCGCTCCAGTCCGTGAACTAGTAAATTCAATGTACTATCTGGCTGTCGCCAAGGGCAACGCCGAATGAGCGGACCCTTCAGCTTGCGTTCAGGTGCAATCCATCAATCTCAAACTACCGGGAAGCCCCCCAGGGCCATCGGCGACGCCTCTCTCCGGGACTTTTCATCGGGTGCGGGGAGACTCGTCTTGGCGGCGTCCAGACCGTACCCCATGGACGCCGCCATCTAACCCTTCAGGTTTTCTCAGGCTGTCGCACTCGGACGCGCCGACACACGCGCGTGCCAGGCTTTTACATTGGCGCAGTCGTCGGGAATGCCAAGCCCCACGAAGCCGCCGAAATCGATTGAACAGAGCATCGTGATGTCGGCCATGCTGTAGCTGTCCCCGGCGATGAAATCGCGCCCCGCCAGTTCACGATCGAGCCAGTGCAGCGAGCGGACGGAGGCTTCGCGGTTCGACTCGCCGAAATCGTTGAACTGCTTCAGGAGTTTCGCGGTGCGCGGATGGGCGTGACGCCAGAAATTACCGATCGGCGTCATGATCACAAATTCGACGCGGCGGAGCCACATGTCGATCCGCGCCACTTCCAATGCCGTGGCGCCGAAGAGCGGACGTTCGGGATGGAGCACCTCGAAATAACGGCAGATCGAAACGCTTTCGGCGATCACCGTGCCGTCGTCGAGTTCGAGCGCCGGAATCTGGCCCAAAGAGTTCTTGGCGATGAATTCCGGTTCCTTGTGCTGACGCTTCATCATGTCGATATGCGCCAGCGGTACCTCTATGCCCTTTTCAGCGAGATAAATGCGGACGCGGCGCGGGTTCGGCGCGGGCATGTTTTCGTTGTAGAGCTTCATCGGCTTCCCCCCGTTTTAGAATTTTCATGGCTGCTTCAGGTCATGAGGCCGATCACCGCGCCCGTCATAGAGGTTGCGATCGTGCCGGAAACGATGGCGCGCATGCCGAGCGCAACGATGTCGGAGCGGCGTCCGGGCGCGAGCGCGGTCAGTCCGCCGATCAGAATGCCGACGCTGGCGAAGTTGGTAAAACCGCACAGCGCATAAAGCATGATGAGCGCGGAACGCGGGCTCAGGGTTCCGGCGGGCAGATGGGCAAGATCGATATAGGCGATGAATTCGCTGAGGATGGTCTTGGTGCCCATCAGCTGGCCCGCCGCTTCCATGTCGGAGGCCTGCACGCCCATCAGCCAGACCAGCGGCGCGAAGGCCCAGCCGAGCGTTCGCTGCAAGGTGATCGGCGCGCCCCACAGGTCGGGCAAGGCGCTCAGGATGATGTTCGCCAGCGCCACAAGGGCGACGATGACGACCAGCATGGCCAGAATGTTGAGCAACAAATGCAGGCCGTCGATGGTGCCGCGCGTCACCGCATCCATGCTGCTTTCATATTCGATCAGCGGCTCGTCATGCGCGACGCCCGTTCCCGCGAAATCCTCGCGCTCGGGCACCATCAGGCGCGCGACGGTGATGCCGGCGGGCAGCGAGATCAGCGAGGCGACGAGGATGTGCCCTAGGGCGCCGTGGACGACGGGCTCGACGATGCTCGCGTAAAGGACGAGCACCGTTCCCGAGACGGAGGCGAGGCCGACCGTCATCATCATGAAGAGTTCGGCCCGCGACAGACGTTCGAGATAGGGGCGGATCAGCAGCGGCGCCTCGACCATGCCGAGAAACATGGTGGAGGCGGATGCAAGTCCGACCGCCCCGCCGATGCCCATGCTCTTTTGCAGCAGATAAGAGAAGGCTCGCGTCACCGCCGGAAGAATGCGCCAGTGCCAGAGCAGCGCCGAGAGCGCCGACATGACGAGGACGAGCGGCAGGGCCTGAAAGCCGAGGACAAAATTGTTGGCCGGTTCCTTGACCTCGAAGGGGGCCGGGCCGCCGCCGAGATAACCGAAGACGAAGCCGGTTCCGGCCCGGGTTGCCTCGGTCAGGGCGTCGACGGCGGCGTTGAGAGCAAGGAGGCCCTTCTGGGCCGCCGGAAGCTTCAGCATGAGCAGCGCGACGGCGATCTGGGCCGCGATGCCGACCAGCACCTGGCGCGCCGGGAAGGCGCTGCGGCGCTCGCTGAAGGCCCAGGCGACAGCCACGAGGACAGCAAGCCCGAGGGCGCTTTGCAGGGACCAGATGGACATGGGAGCTCCGGAAGGACGGCCAAGGCGAGGCCCACATCATAGGGGCGGCCGGACCCGGCGCAACGGCCCCGCCCGGCCTTGCGGGATGCCCCGGCCCCACGCCTTGACCCCCGGCTTGGCATTGTGCACAAAGTCGCCTCCGAAGAGCCACCACGGGCCCGTGAGCCGCAGAGCCCGCGCCCGTCCCTCAGTTCAACGGAGACACCCATGAGCATTCGTTTTGACGGCAAGGTCGCCATCGTGACCGGCGCCGGCGGCGGCCTCGGCCGGAGCCACGCCCTGGAACTGGCGCGCCGCGGCGCGAAGGTCGTCGTCAACGATCTGGGCGGCTCGCGCGACGGGACGGGCGCTCATTCGGAAGCGGCCAAGGCCGTCGTCGAGGAAATCAAGGCGATGGGCGGCGAAGCCATCGCCAACGGTTCCAGCGTCACCGACGACACCGGCGTCGCCAACATGGTCAAGCAGACGATGGACGCCTTCGGCCGCATCGACATCCTGATCAACAATGCCGGCATCCTGCGCGACAAGTCGTTCACGAAAATGGAAATCGCCGACTTCCAGCTCGTCGTCGATGTACACCTGATGGGCACCGTGAAGCCGACCAAGGCCGTATGGCAGATCATGAAGGATCAGGGCTATGGCCGCATCATGGTCACGACCTCCTCGACCGGCCTTTACGGCAATTTCGGCCAGACCAACTACGGCGCGGCGAAGCTCGGCGTCTACGGCTTCGTCAACACGTTGAAGCTGGAAGGCCAGAAGGACAATATCCGCGCCAACATTCTCGCGCCGGTCGCCTATACGCGCATGACGTCGGACCTGATGCCGCCGGAAACCGAGCAGATGCTGACGCCGGACGTGGTGACGCCGGGCGTGATCTATCTCGTTTCGGAAGACGCGCCGACGGGCATCTGCCTCTGCGCGGGCGCGGGCGTCTTCTCCTCGGCGCGCATCGAGGAATCGGAAGGCGTGTTTCTCGGCCGCGAAGGCCTCACCGCCGAAAAGGTCGCCGAGAACTGGGCGAAGATCACCGACTTCTCGAACGCCACGCCTTTCTTCATGGGCGGCGAGCAGACGGGCAAGTTCTTCAAGCTTGCGACCGGCGGCAAGTAAGTTTCGCTTCACAGGCGACGATTTCAGGGGAGCCTCAGGGCTCCCCTTTTTTCGTTCAGAGGGCGGGCGCCGAGGCGCCGAGAAAGCTCGCCGCGGCAAGGATGCAGATGGCGAAGAGAATTTCAGCTGTGACGCTCCGCTTCAACCAGAGGCGCGCCATATCGCCTGCGGCAAGCCGCGGCGCGAGGCGGACGCGATTGAGGACGGCGAGCGCCAGCATGGCGGCGACGAGCGCCAGCTTGACGAGCAGCAGGTGGCCGTAAAAGGTGCCCTCAAGCGCGTGCAGGCTGCCGACGAGAAACCAGACATTGACGAAACCGCTCGCCAGCACCAGCGCGACGGCGGCGTAACCGAGGCGGGCGAAGCGCCGTACGGCGAGATGGGTCAACCGTTCGTCGCCGCCGCGCCCGCGCCTCAGACATAACCAGAGCGGCAGCAACGCGCCGATCCACGCGCCGCCAGCCAGAAGATGCACCGCCTGATTGAGCGGATGCAGAAGGACGGCGACGCCCGCGTTCATCACCGCATGGCCGGTCAGAGCGAGGCTCGCCAAAAAAAGCGCCGCGAAGCCCGTGCCGAAGCGGAAGGCGCAGCGCGAGGCAGGCGCCAGCGCGACGGCAAGCAGAAAGAGCACGAGGCCGAGACGGGCTATCCAGACATGGCCGAATTCCGTTTCGCGCAAGACGGCGGCGACGGACGCCGGATTGACGGCATCGGGCCAGCCGTTGCCCATGTTCGCCGATTCCAGCAACAGCCAGCCGAGCGCGGAGAGGCAGGCGACGACCGCGGCGCCGCGCAGCCAGCGAACCAGCGCGGCGTCGATCGCGGCCGCGGCTTCGCCCAGCAGAAGCCTGAACAGACCGCCGCCGAAGAGAAGCATCGCGGCCGCGAATTGCACCCAGATGCATATGGTGAGCATCCGTTCCATTCAGGGCATGACCATGAACTCGAAACCGCCCTGCGTCTTGTGCGTATCGACGGAGACGACGCGCCATTCGACCTTGTACGTGCCGCCGTCAAGCGGCGTCTTCGGCGTCAGCACAAGATGCCTGGCATCTTCGGGATCGAGCGCAGAGGACGCATCGACCGGCTTTCCGTTCTCATCGGAGAGAACCGCCTTCGAGAAATGCGGTTCCAGCGCCTCGCTGTAGTGAAGATCGATATGCGCGACCGGCGCCGCGGGCATGGAGCCTGCGGCGGGATCGGCCTTTTCGAGGCGCGCGTGAGCAAAAGCGGGCGAGGCTGCCAGCGCCGCCCATGCGAGGATCGTCAGGACCAGATATTTTTTCATGGCATCCCCTCAAAAGACCGGCTTGCCGAGCGTCGCCGGCAAAATGTCGTCGAGGAAAAAGTGCAGTTGCACGACCGCGCCGACGCCGGTGCCGCTCGACCTGTTGATCGGGATCATCGCCTCGACGCCGATCTGATAGGTGTCGGCCGCCCAGATGACGCCGGGATTGATCGTGCCCGTGGTGCCCTCGCCGCTGTTGGCCGTCGGCTTTTCGATGGCGAATTCGACGAGCGGCGTCAGCCGATTGACGAAATCCGGCAGGCCGTAGTCATGCACGTTGGCCTGGAGATAGGAGAGGCTGTACTCGATGGCGCCGCCATATTGGAGCGCGCGCGGGTGATAGTTCGGCGCGCCCGTGTCGTCGATGTTGTTCGAGCTCGACGGGATCGAATAGCCGACGACGCCGGTGACGGCGAGCGGCTTCAGGAGCGAGAGACTGTCCGGCAGATCGCCCATGCCCTTGCCGAAATAGAACGTCGGCGTGAAGGCCGAGTAGCTGTCGGCGATGCGCGACGCGCCGCTGCCGCCGATTTCCGTTTCGAGACCGACCGAGGCGATGAACTCATGCTCGGAGCTCGTCAGGACATGGTACTTCAGCGTCACGCCGAAATTGTCGAAGCCGCTTTGACGGGGGCTTCCGTCCTGGGCGGCGTTGACCCAGGTTCCATCGACGGAGATGCCGAGGTCTTCGGTGATGG
>DASVNC010000102.1:0-3508 GCA_036384055.1 Parvibaculum sp. | reverse complement strand
GAACCTGGACCAGCCCCGCCGAAATGGACGGGGCTTTTTGCATTTCAGGGCCCCGCCGACGGCAAGAATAAACGGAGACGAGAAACATGAGCGCCAATCTGTCATCCCCGGTCGTCGCCGTCGTCGGCGCAACGGGCGCCGTCGGCAGCGAGATGATCCGCTGCCTTGAGGAGCGCCACTTTCCGCTGTCGAAACTGCGCCTGCTGGCTTCGCCGCGCTCGGCCGGCCGCCGAATGAAGTACCGCGATCAGGAAATCGAGGTCGAGCCGCTGACGGCGGCGAGCTTCAAGGGCGTCGATATTGCGCTCTTCTCGGCGAGCGGAGCCGTCTCGCGCGAATTCGCGCCCATCGTCGTCGCCGAGGGCGGCATCGTCGTCGATAATTCGTCGGCGTTCCGCATGCATGACGACGTGCCGCTGGTCGTGCCGGAAATCAACGCCGGCGAAATCGCCCGCCACAAGGGCATCATCGCCAATCCGAACTGCGCCGCCATCATCTCGATCACGCCGCTCTGGCCGGTGCATCAGCGCAATCCGATCCGCCGCCTGATCGTCGCGACCTATCAGGCCGCCTCGGGCGCGGGCGCCGCCGCGATGGAGGAGTTGCGCGCATCGACGGAGGCTTATCTCGCGGGCCGCGACTACAAGAACACGGTGCTGCCGCATCCCTATGCCTTCAATCTCTTCAGCCACAACACGAAGGTCGATCCGGCGACGGGCTACAACGACGAGGAAACGAAGGTCATCGCCGAGACGAAGAAGATTTTCGGCGACCCGGACATCCGCGTTTCGGCGACCTGCGTCCGCGTTCCGGTGCTGCGCGCTCATTCGGTCGCCATCACTTTCGAATGCGAGCGCCCGATCGACGCCGCGGACGTGCGCGAACTGATCCGCACCGCGCCCGGCACGCGCCTCGTCGACGACTGGCAGAACAATTATTTCCCGATGCCGAAGGACGCCTCCGGCCAGGACGACATTCTGGTCGGCCGCATCCGTCAGGACTTGTCCGATCCGTCGGGCAGGTCGATCACGCTCTTCTCGGCAGGCGACCAGCTTCTGAAGGGCGCGGCACTCAACGCAGTCCAGATCGCGGAGAATCTCGTGCGTGTTCCGGCGTTCACATGAAGGTTGCCGCGTCCCGCTGAAAGCAAGACGCAATAGCGACCCTGCTTCTTTTTGCAAAGTTCCTCCGAAGGGAGGAAGCTTTGCGAGCTTGTTTTGTGTCCTCGCCAACCAATCAAAATAAGAGGGATCAACCCATGCTCAAGAGTCGCGTTGTCGTTGTTTTGGCGGCGTTGGCTGTGGCCGGCACCGTCACTTCGCTGTCGGCATCCGCCTTCGCCGCGGACGCCAAACCCGAAATCGCCGAGGCGGCCAAACATGCCGGCCTTGCTGGCAACTCCGGCGGCATCGACGGCGTGCATGCTCACCTGCATCACACGCTGAATTGTCTGGAAGGGCCGAAGGGCACCGATTTCGACGCAAAGGAAATGAACCCCTGCGAAGGCATGGGTTCAGGCGCGATACCCGACGCCGCCGACGCCACGACGAAGTCTTCGCTGGCGGCGGCCGCAAAGGAAGCCCAAGCGGGCGTTACCGAAACCGATCTTCCGGCGGCGCAGACGCACGCGCGCAACACCGAGGTCATGCTGAACAAGATCGGCAAATAAGGTGTTGCCTTTGCTGCCGACGAATGGAAACGGCCCGGTCTCTTGTCGAAACCGGGCCGCTTTCATTTTCTTTCTCGTCGCCTCAGAACATGAACCAGGCGAACAAGCCGAGCGTGTTATTGTCCGACGCGCTGCGGCCCGCACCGTCGTAGTTTGAGCTTGCACCGTTGAACTTCAGGTAATCCGTATACTGAAGCCCGAGGCGCAGGTTCACATGCGACCCGAAAGGCGAGTCGTCCTTCCCGAATGGCGTATAGTCCGCCTCGAGGTTGAAGCCGTTCGAGTCCGGCGATCCGTTGAAGCTGTCGGCGCCATAGAGGCCGATGTCGCTCGAACCCCAGATGTCGAAATAGCCGACGGAGAATGTATAGGTCTGCTGGTAGGTGAACGAGCCGGTGAGGTTGGCCGACCGCAGCGTGTTCGAACTGTTGGTCGCGTTGCCGAGCGCCTGACTCGCGCTAAGGCTCTGCCGCTCGTCGATGAGAGACGCGTAGACGCTGTAATTGTGGTCTTCATCGCCGAGATAGTCATAGGTCGCGTCGAGGCCGAAGTCCGTGTCGCGGTCGGTGCCCGCGGTGCGGTCCTGTCCCGGATACAGGTTGGCGCTGAGGCCGAAGAGACCGGCGGACACATAATTGACACCGAAATTCTTCTGCGCCGCGACCCGCCAGTAAGGCGCGAGGCCGCTGATGCGGTTCTCGCCCAGCGGCGAAATGCCGAGCGCGGTCTGCACCGGGTCTGAAAGCGTGCGGTAGGCGCCGGCTTCCGTGTAGAGCCAGCTGTCCCACATGGCATAGACGCTGGCGCCGACGACCTGCCCGGCAAGTCCGCCCGCGATTAGCGGCGAGGCCGCCGGTCCGGGCGCCAGGCTCGACGAGCCGAAGGGCGTGCCCCATGCGGGCGTCGAATTCCACAAGTCCTGAACCGTCGGATTGTTGTTGATCGAAACGCCGATCACGGCGCTCACATCGCCGAACTTCGCGGTGTCGGCATAACGGATGTCGGTGTTGTCCCAGGAGAAGCGCCGCGCCACGCCGTCATAGGTCGTCTGCACGAAAGCGCCGAGATGATCGATGATCTTGCCGCCGTAAAACAGGCTGACCTGATTGACCGACGGATTGTTGTTGTCGCCGAAATGCGGCGCGGCGCCGCCGTCCTGGCCTTTCTCGGTATGTGTCAGATAAGTCTGCAGCATGGCGCTGACCTTGGGCAGGCTGCTATCGCCGCCTTCCCAGACATAGCCGTTGAGCTTGAACTCGCGCCCCATCGGCGTCAGCGCGGGCCCGAAGCTGCCGATGTGGCAGGCGCTGCATGCCTGACCCGTCTGCGCGGCGAAACTCGGCAGCGCGTTCGCCGGCCGGCAAAGGAACAGGCCGGCAAGGAGAATGAAACTGAAGGTGAGGACGCCACGGGGCTTGTGAAGAAACGAAGATCGAACCACCGCAATCGGCTGAAATCCCTGGCTTCTCATTCGCTTCCCCTTCACTCGTGACCAGAACGGCGGCCGCGGGACCATTGTCTCGCCGCTTTGGGTTATTTCCACACGGATTCGGGCCGCCGGTCATTGATCGAACGCAAGTCCGCTGGACATCGCGGGCGCTGTCTTTATTCTCACCCAAATTGATTAGCCCGCCGAACTAAACGGCGCGGCAAGCGAGAGGAGACGCCATGTCGATCCAGCCCGAAGACCGCACCCCTGTCCTCGTCGGCGTCGGCCAATGCGTGCAGAAAGAGAAGGATGTCGAGAAGGCGAAGTCGCCGCTCCATCTGATGGAAGACGCCGCCCGCCTCGCCGCCAGGGATGCCGGCCTCGGCGACAGGCTCTGGCCGCTCGTCGAC
>DASVNC010000101.1:0-1838 GCA_036384055.1 Parvibaculum sp. | reverse complement strand
GCCGCTTGAACTGTTCGCGCTGCACATCGACCCAGTGCTGGGCGAATTCGCGGCACTCGCGGCGAAATTCGAGCGGCGGCACTTCGTCCTTGTTCTGACCTTTCTTGCGGTACTTTTCCTCGATCTTCCATTCGATGGGGAGGCCGTGGCAATCCCAGCCGGGGACGTAAGCGGCGTCCTTGCCCATCATCTGCTGCGAGCGGACGATGATGTCCTTCAGCGTTTTGTTGAGGGCATGGCCGATATGGATGTCGCCGTTGGCATAGGGCGGACCGTCATGCAGCGTGAAGGTCGGGCGGCCCTTCGCCTCGGCGCGCAGGCGTTTATAGAGGTCCATCTTCTCCCAGCGGGCGAGCCATTGCGGCTCGCGCTCGGGCAGCCCCGCCTTCATCGGGAAAGGCGTTTCGGGCAGGAAGATCGTGTCGCGGTAATCGCGGGCTTCGGGTTTGGTGTCGGAATCGGTGGCCATTCAAGCTCTCGGGCGTTCGGGGTTCACGTCGGTCGGTTTGGCGCATCCCGGCCAATCGCTTCGACGGAGCCAGTCCGACCCCTCAGCGAGTGGCCGGGCCGCTAATTCGCGGCCCGAAAGTGCCTATGCAGTGCATTTCCTTCATGGGGCAGGTTTCTATCAGCCGCCCCCTTAACAGTCCAGTAAAGGGCCTTTAGGACTTATCCCCGTCGACCTCGAAATTTGCCCCGTGATGGGCGTTCGCCGGAGAGAGCCATGACCCGCCGCCCGATGCTTCGCCTCGTCCTCGGCCTTCTATTCGCCCTGGCGGCCCTGCCCGCGCGTGCAGGCACGACGCTCGACCGCATCCATGAAACGGGCACGATCCGGATCGGGCTCACCGGGGATTACCGGCCGTTTTCCGCCTATGACGCCAGGAGCGGGGATTTCTCCGGGCTCGACGTCGATCTGGCGCGCTCGCTCGCCCGGCGGCTCGGCGCGAAGGCGGTGTTCGTCAAGACGAGCTGGCCGGCGCTTGGCGCCGATCTTCAGGCGAACAGGTTCGACATCGTCATGGGCGGCGTTTCGGTGACGCCTGAGCGGGCGAAGCTCGGCCTCTTCTCCGAGCCGGTGCTCAGCGACGGCAAGACGCCCATTGCGCGCTGCGAGAAAGCGAAGAAATTCCGCACGCTTTACGAGATCGACCGAAAGGGCGTGAAGGTCATCGTCAATCCGGGCGGCACCAACGAGAAATTCGTCCGCGCGCATCTCCGCAATGCGACGATCATTCTGCACAAGGACAATACGACGATCTTCGACGAGATTGTCGCGGGGCGCGCGGACCTGATGATCACCGACGCCATCGAGACGCGGCTGCAAGCGAAGCTCCACAAGGAACTCTGCGCGGTGCATCCGGAGAAACCCTTCGACCGGTCGGAGAAGGCCTATCTGATGGCAAACGATCCGGCGTTGAAACGCGCCGTCAACAAATGGCTCGCGGGCGCGAAGCGGTCGGGGGAGTTGGCGCATGAGATCGGGAAATGGGTGGAGTGACATCGACATTCGATGTCATCCCGGCCTCGTGCCGGGATCCAGTTGCGATGGAAACGGAGCGAGCGGCCCCTGGACCCCGGGACGAAGCCCGGGGTGACAAGCTGGTCAAGCCGGAATGATCCGCTCGACCGCCCGCGCCTTCAGCGCCAGTTTGCCGTCGGCGTTGGTGAAGGTTGCTTCGACATAGGCTTGCGTCTTCGAGACGTTGACGACATGGCCTTCGCAGGCGAGGACGCCTTCGGTCACGGGACGGAAGAAATGCATGTTGAGGTCCGATGTCGTGAAGTTCTGGTCGTCCTTCAACAGCGTCATCAGCGCGAAGGAGCAGGTCTGGTCG
>DASVNC010000100.1:0-12354 GCA_036384055.1 Parvibaculum sp. | reverse complement strand
TGCCGGTCGGCAGCGTCGATGCGCCGAGCCGCCCGGCCCAGAGCGCGGTGTCCGCTTCATGCGTGACGGAGAGATCGAGCGGCGGCTCGGTGAATTGCGCGCGGATGATGGCGCGCGTCGTCGCTTCGCCATAGGTCTTCGTCCAGCTTTGCCAGAGCCAGTCGGGCGCTGCGAGACGCTCGGCGTCGAGACCGGCGATGAGGTCGGCGCCTTCGCGGGCGAGGCGGCGGGCGACCGCGTTGACCAGCGCCTTGAAATGCCGCGCCGTCTCGTCATGCGCGGCGGCTTCGACGCCCATGTCGACGGCGGCATGCGGCTTCACGCCGAGAAAAAGAATTTCGGCGGCGGCCGCGCGCAGGATGTTCTGCACTGGCCGGGCGCGTTTGGGCAGCGGCGTCTCGATGAGCTGCGCCAGCGCGTGGTCGATCTCGCCCAGATGGCGCAGCGCGGTCGCAACGATGAGCCGCGCGAAAGCGCGGTCGCGCGGCGCGGCGTCGGTGAGCGCGCCGGCGGCGATTTCGGCGGCGAAGGCATCGTCGAAGGCGCGGCGCTCGGTCAGCACGGCGCCGAGAAGACGCTGCGCGGCGGTGCGCGCGGCAAGGCCCGCATCGATGGGGCCCGCTTCTGCGGTAACTGGTTCGGTGTCGTTCATGCGGGCGAGGTTAAAGCACAGTCGGCGCGACATTGCGACAGGAGGCGGTGGGGCAACAGCAGGCGGTGGGACGACAGGCGGCACTGGCGCGGCGGGCGCGGCGGTCTTATATCTGGGGTCCGTGGATGAGCGAGGAATGTGTGAGCGAAGACGCCGAGAAACCGGTCGCTGAGAAAGTGCTGAGCGAGGCCGCAAAGCGGGCGCTGGCCGAGGCCGAGGCGCGCCGCAAGGTTGCCGACGCCGCCGCGTCCGCCCATCCGCGTCCGCGCGAGATCAACGGCCCGAAGGGCGTGGAAGCCGGCGCCGAGCCGACGCGCTATGGCGATTGGGAAGTGAAGGGCATCGTCTCGGACTTCTGAGACGGGGATTTCTGAGACGGGGACTTCTGAGGCGGGTCCGGCGCCGTTTTATTCCGTTCCATCTTGCATCGGATATGGACCAATCGGCGGTTCATCCCTGTTTGCTCCATGCTATCCAGTTTTGTCGCCGGTTCCCCGGGCAGGAGCGGTGGCGGTTGCGTTGGGCATCGTTTTATGAATATAATCCTAACATAGGATTGTGCCCGATGTCCCGATTTCCGACCTTCATTCTGCTGCTGTGTCTGGCCGCCGCGCCTTCGGGCGCGAAGGCGGGTGATGTGCTTGCCGGGCCGGTCGAGGCGGAGGTCATTCGCGTCGTCGATGGCGATACGCTGGCGGTCCGCGCGAAGATCTGGCTCGGGCAAACCGTCGAGGTCGATGTCAGGCTTGCCGGCATCGACGCGCCGGAACTGCACGGGGCTTGCGACGGCGAGCGCGAAGCGGCGGCGCGGGCGAAGGATGCGCTTGCGACGCTTGCCGCCGGACATGAGGTGCGCCTCAGCGGGATCAAGCGCGACAAGTTCGGCGGCCGCGTCATCGCTCATGTCGGCAATGCGCGTGGGCAGGATTTCAGCGCCGCGCTCCTCGCGCAGCATTTCGCGCGGCGCTATGACGGCGGCAAACGAGGCGCGTGGTGCGAGGTCGCCGCGCGCTAGAGCCGTTTCGATTTTGATGGAATCGCGAAACGGCTCCAACTATTTATTTTGTCGCGGTTCCTGACGGAAAACCGCTGCACACTTTTCCTGGAACCGCTAACCCAGCGCCTTGTTCTGCCGGTTCTCGACCAGATCGCTGACGACGCCGGGATCGGCCAGCGTCGAGGTGTCGCCCAGATTGGAGAAATCGTCCTCGGCGATCTTGCGCAAGATGCGGCGCATGATTTTGCCGGAGCGGGTTTTCGGCAGGCCGGGCGCAAACTGGAGAAGATCGGGCGCGGCGATGGCGCCGATTTCCTTGCGGACCCAGAGCACCAGCTCCTTCTTCAGGGCTTCGGTCGCCTCCACGCCGGCGTTCAGCGTCACATAGGCATAGATGCCGGTGCCTTTGATGTCGTGGGGATAGCCGACGACGGCGGCTTCGGCGACTTTCGCATGGGCGACCAGCGCGCTTTCGACTTCCGCCGTACCCAGACGATGTCCGGAGACGTTCAGCACGTCATCAACGCGGCCGGTGATCCAGTAATAACCGTCCTTGTCGCGGCGGCAGCCGTCGCCGGTGAAGTACATGCCGGGATACTGGATGAAATAGGTGTCGACGAAACGCTGGTGATCGCCATAGACCGAGCG
Organism: Parvibaculum sp.; assembly: GCA_036384055.1. Lineage (GTDB taxonomy): Bacteria > Pseudomonadota > Alphaproteobacteria > Parvibaculales > Parvibaculaceae > Parvibaculum. Next base: position 10,057 of record DASVNC010000100.1, on the reverse strand, counting down.
CATCTGGCCGGGCCACGACTCGGCAAGGCAGAGATTGCCGCTGGTCTCGCCTTCGAGGCGCTTGCCTTCGGTATCGACGATGACGGGCTTCACGCCGAAGAAAGGCAGCGTCGCCGAGCCCGGCTTCTGCGCGATGGCGCCCGGCAACGGCGTGATGAGAATGCCGCCGGTTTCGGTCTGCCACCAGGTATCGACAATCGGGCAGCGGCTGTCGCCGACGACGCGGTGATACCAGAGCCAGGCTTCGGGGTTGATCGGTTCGCCGACCGAGCCGAGGAGGCGCAAGCTTTTGCGGCTGGTCTTCTTCACTGGCCCGTCGCCTTCGCGCATCAGGGCGCGCAGCGCGGTGGGCGCGGTATAAAAGATGTTCACCTTGTGCTTGTCGATCACCTGCCAGCAGCGCGAGGCGTCGGGATAATTCGGCACACCTTCGAACATCAGCGTCGTCGCGCCGTTGGCGAGCGGCCCGTAGACGATGTAGCTGTGGCCCGTCACCCAGCCGACATCGGCGGTACACCAGTAAATGTCGCCGTCGTGATAGTCGAAGACATATTGGTGCGTCATCGCGGCATAGAGCAGATAGCCGCCGGTCGTGTGCAGCACGCCCTTGGGCTTTCCGGTCGAGCCCGACGTATAGAGAATGAAGAGCGGGTCTTCCGCGTTCATCGTTTCGGCGGGGCAGTCGGCGGGCACCTTCGCGGCTTCCTCGTGATACCAGCAGTCACGGCCCGCCTTCATGTCGACCGGATCGCCGGTGCGGCGGACGACGATGACGCTCGCGACGCCGGGGCACTTTTTCAGTGCCTCGTCGGTGTTCACTTTCAGCGGTACCTTGCGGCCGCCGCGCAGGCCCTCATCGGCGGTGACGACGAACTTCGAGTCGCAGTCGAGAATGCGTCCTGCGAGGCTGTCTGGCGAAAAGCCGCCGAAGACGACCGAGTGGATGGCGCCGATCCGCGTGCAGGCGAGCATCGAATAAGCCGCTTCCGGGATCATCGGCATGTAGATCGTCACGCGGTCGCCCTTCTTCACGCCCTGCGCCTTCAGCACATTGGCGAAGCGGCAAACCTCGGCGTGAAGTTCCTTGTAGGTGACGGTCTTGGAATCCTTCGGGTCGTCGCCCTCCCAGATGATCGCGACCTGGTCGGCACGGTCTTTCAGATGGCGGTCGATGCAATTGGCGCTGACGTTCAAGGCGCCGTCCTCGAACCATTTGATGGAGAGGTTCTTCGGATCGTAGGAGACGTTTTTCACTTTGGTGAAGGGCTTCAGCCAGTCGAGGCGGCTTGCCTCTTCGCGCCAGAAGGTGTCGGGATCGCGGAGGCTCGCTTCGTAAAGCGCCTTGTAGCGCGCCTCGTCGATGAAGGCGCGGGCCGCCCAGTCTTTCGACACGGGAAAAATTTCGTTGGCGGTCATCTGACGCCTCCTCCGTTCAACGCGAGCGTTTCTTGCTTCCGGGCATTATGAGGGCCGGGCGGCGTCGGTCAATCCGCGGATTTTTCGAGCGCCGCGCCGACGGCGCCTTCGGCTTCCAGTGCCCCGATGATATCGGCATCGAGACCGATTTCGGCCAGCACCTCGCGCGTCTGCTCGCCGAGGCGCGGCGGATGGCGGCGGATATTGGCCGGCGTCCCGCCAAAGCGCACCGGCGGGCGCAGCGCGAAATAGGGCCCGGCATGGGGATGCTCGTAACGCTGGAAGAAGTCGACCGCTTTCAGATGCGGGTCGTCCTGCAGATCGTCCAGGCGGTTCATCTTCACCGCCGGGATCGACAGCGGCACGAGGACGGCCAGCCAGTCCTCGGTCGTTTTCGTTTCCGTCAGCTCTTCGATCATCGCGTAGAGCTCGCGGATGTTCTGGGTGCGCGCCTTGTAGGTCGCAAAGCGCGGATCGTTCTTGAAGACGCCGGGCTTGCCGGCCAGCTCGAAGAACTGGTCCCATTGTTTGTCGGAATAGGGAAGGAGGCCGATATAGCCGTTCTTCGTCTTGTAGGGGCGGCGGTCGGGATTGGTCACGCGGCCATAGGACCAGGGGCCGGTCGCCGGATCGAAGACGTGGCCGTAGAAATGTTCGGCGAGCACGAAGCTCGTGATCGTCTCGAGCATCGGCACTTCGACGAACTGGCCCTCGCCGGTGCGCTCGCGGTGGAAGAGCGCCGCGGTGATCGCATTCGCCATGAAGAGACCCGACACCTTGTCGGCCATCAGCGTCGGCACGTAACGCGGCTTCGGGTCGCCGTCGACGCGGCTCAAGAGATCGGCGGAGCCGGAGCCGGCCTGAATGAGATCGTCGTATGCGGGCAGGCCCGCATAAGGTCCGTTCGAGCCGTAGCCCGCCGCATGGACGAAGACGATGTCGGGTTTGATCTTCTTTACATCTTCATAGGCGAGGCCAAGGCGCTTCATGCCTTCGTAGCGGATGTTCGACGCCAGCACGTCGGCGGAGGCGATCAGCTTCTTCAGCGCGTCGAGCGCGCTCTTCTTCCTGAGGTCGAGAAGGATCGAACGCTTGTTGCGGTTGATGGTGAGATAGATGGGGCCGAGATCGTGCGACGCGCCGTCCGGCACCTTTCCGGCCCAGCGCATGATGTCGCCGCCCTGTCCGCCGCCGCCGGTCGGCGAGGGCGCCTCGACCTTGATGACGTCGGCGCCGTAGTCGCCGAGGATCTGCGTCGCGTAAGCGCCGAAGACGACGCTGGTCAGATCGACGATGCGGACGCCCTTCAACGGGCCCGTCGCTTCGGTGCCGAGTTTCCGCGTCTCGCTCACTGGCGTTTTCCTCCGTCCGGCTTTTCTTCGTTATCGCGCCCGTCGGTCAAACGCGCAAGCGCGAGGCTCGGCCCGCTCCGGCCTGCCCCAGCGTTCCGCAACGAAAAGCGGAAACGCCGCAGAAACGATTTTATTTGGGTTGCCGAACCGCGCCGCCCATATTGGGGCAAGCGCGGCTGAACATGGCGCAGCCGCGAGCCACGGAAGGGCCTATATGCAGCTCCATCTCTCAAGCTGGCCGGAAATTGAAGACTACCTCACGCGCTCGCGCGGCATCGTCATTCCGATCGGCTCGACCGAGCAGCATGGGCCGACGGGGCTCATCGGCACCGATGCGATCTGCCCCGAAGTGATCGCAAGGCGGGCGGCGGACGAGGCGGGTTTTTTGGTCGGGCCGACCTTCAATGTCGGCGTCGCGCAGCATCATCTGGGGTTTCCGGGCTCGATGACGCTCCGGCCCTCGACCATGATCGCGGCGATCCACGACTGGGTGGCCTCGCTCGGGCGGCACGGTTTCGAGCGCATCTATTTCTTCAACGGGCATGGCGGCAACGTCTCGACGATCAATGCGGCCTTCTCTGAAATCTATGCCGATCGTTCGCTTTCCGCCGATGCGTCGAACCGCGGGCCGGTCAGATGCCGCCTTGCCAACTGGTGGGACTACAAGCCGGTGATGGATTTCTGCCGCGAGCGTTATGGCGCCAGCCACGGCAGCCATGCGACGCCGTCGGAAGTCGCCGTCACCTATTTCGCCTATCCGGACGCCATCAAGAGCGCGGAATTGAGCCCGAAGATAGCGCCGACAGGACGTTTCACGGATGCCGAGGACTACCGCGCCAAATTTCCGGACGGCCGCATCGGCTCGGACCCCTCATTGGCGGACCCCAGGGACGGCGAGAAGCTCATCGCCCTGTCGGCGGCGGGGCTGGTTGAGGATTACGGGAAGTTTCTGGCGGCTTGAACATGCACATTGGACTTGTTTGTTATAACAATTGTGATAACTCATGTTCTAACATTCGTTCTCACTGGAGAAGCTGGTCATGATCGCCGTCAAAGTCACGCAGATCGGGAATTCCGTCGGCATGGCGTTGCCCAAGGCGGCGCTGGAAAAGCTGCATGTTGCAAAAGGCGATCAGCTTTTTCTCATCGAGACGCCCGAAGGCTATCTGCTGACGCCCTACAATCCGGAACTGGCAAAGCAGATGGAGGCCGCCGAAGCGGTCATGCGCGAGGATCGCGACGTACTCAAGGCGCTGGCGAAGTAATCGGCTTTCATCGTCATGACCGAACGCATCGAGCCCGTCTGGGTCCTCAAGCAAGCGGTGCTTGCCTTTCACATTCGTCAGCTTGCGGAGCATGGCGGCGGCGAGGGCGTACGCGACGAAGGTTTGCTCGACTCGGCCCTTGCTCGGCCCGAAAACAAGTTTGCCTATGAGGAGCCCGATCTCTTTATGCTCGCCGCCGCTTATGCTTACGGCATAGCGACCAACCATCCATTCGTGGACGGCAACAAGCGCACGGCCTACGTGACTGCGCTGACGTTTCTGCGCTTGAATGGATTCCGGGTCGATGCGAGCCAGACGGAAAAATACGAAACCTTTATCCGTCTTGCGTCGGGTGAAATTGGCGAAGACGATCTCGCCGCCTGGTTTCGCCGAAACGCAAAACCGCTCTGAGCCTCACGGCGCTTTGGTGAGCCCGCCCATCTTGCAGACGAGTTTCCATTCATCCTCGCGCACCGGCTGAACGGAGAGGCGCGAATTTTTCAGAAGCACCATCTCTTTCAGCTTCGGCTCTTTCCGGGCGTCGGCGAGCGAAACCTGCTTCGGCATATCCTCCACCGCTTCGATGACGACGAGGCCGAACTTCTTCGTCTCATCGGTCGGATCGGGGCGGTGCTCGCCGATGACGCGGACGATGCCGACGACGCTTTTCTCGTCGCCCGAGTGATAGAAGAAGCCGAGATCGCCGGTCTTCATCAGCTTCATGTTGTTGTTGGCCTGGTGGTTGCGCACGCCCGTCCAGGGTTCGCCTTTGGCGCCTTTTTTCTTTTGCTGGTCCCAGGACCAGGTATGGGCTTCCGATTTGAAAAGCCAGTAAGCCACGGCGCGCTCCTATGCCGGCTGTCCGAGAAGCCATTTCCACGGGCGAACCTCGTGCCGCTCGAAAAGCCCGGCAATCGCGTAAGGATCGTCCGTGGCGAGTTTTTGCGCGGCGGCAAGACTGGCGGCCTCGACGATCAGCATGCTGCCGCGCAATACCGAGCCGTCCTCGCTGGTGAAGGGCCCGCCGATTTTCGCACTTTTCGTGTCGGCCCAGTATTTCAGGTGGGCTTCGCGATTGGCGAGGCGAAGGGGCAAGCTGTCCGCCTTGTCGATGCCGGTGATGCAAAAGAGCATGAGAGGTCTCCCTGTTCGGATTTCTTGTATCAAGTTTCGCTTTTGAAAGGACGGGTCAGCAGCGCGACGATCGCCTCGTCGACCGAGGCTTTGCCGGTGACGATGGATGCCACCGCTTCCGAGATCGGCATTTCGACGCCGTGCGCGGCGGCAAGTGCGACGACGGCGGTTGCCGAGAAGACGCCTTCCGTCACCGAGATGCGGCCGCCCATGATGCCGGCGAGCGACTTTCCTTCGCCCAACGCCATGCCGAGCGACATGTTGCGCGATTGCGGCGAGTTGCAGGTCAGCACGAGATCGCCAAGGCCGGACAAACCGGCCAGCGTTTCGGCGCGGGCGCCCAGCGCAAGGCCGAGCCGCGTCATCTCGGCAAAGCCGCGCGTCGTCAGGGCGGCGCGCGCGCTGGCGCCGAGCTTTTTTCCTTCGACGATGCCGCAGGCGATCGCCAGCACGTTCTTCACCGCGCCGCCGATCTCGGCGCCGACGGGATCGGACGAATAGTAAGGCCGGAATGTGGGAATGCCGATGGCGTTGACGAGCGCGGTGCCGATCTCCTCGTCGGTGCAGGCCAGCGTGACGGCCGTCGGCAGGTCGCGCGCCACTTCGGCGGCGAAACTCGGACCGGACAGCACGGCGGGCAGGGCCTGGGGCAGGGCTTCGGCCAGAACATCGGTCAACAGCATATGCGTTCCCTCTTCGACGCCCTTGGCGCAAAGGAGAACCGGCGTGCCGGGCGCGAGTGCGGCCGCGAGCGCCTTGCATAAGGCGCGCATGTGCTGGGCGGGCGTCACCATCAGGACGGCATCGGCGATAGCGGCTTCCGCGAAGGCGGAGGTGGCGTGGATTTTATGGTCGAGAGCAATGCCGGGCAGAAACACCTTGTTCTCGTGATGCGCGTTCACCGCCTCGACCACCTCGGCCTCGCGCGCCCAGAGCGTGACCCGGCGCCGGCCGTTGCCCGCCCGCGCCGCTACCTGCGCCAGGGCCGTGCCCCAGGCGCCCGCGCCGACGACGGCGATATGCTCGAACTCGCGCATGGTTTGCTGCACCTGCTAACGATTGAACGATTCGTTGATTATTCATCCCCCCGGCCTACAATTGCTTTATGACCGCTCAGGACGATACACACCAGAAAATCATAAACGCCGCCCGGAACCGGTTCGCGCATTACGGTTACGGCAAGACGACCATGGCCGATATTGCCAAAGACACCGAAATGTCGCCGGGCAATCTCTATCGCTATTTTCCCGGCAAGCTCGACATCGCCGAGGAGATCGCGCGCGCGGCCTCGATCCGCACGGTCGAACAGCTTTCGCGCATCCTTTTGCGGCCGGGGCGCAGCGCCGCCGAGCGGCTGCATGATTTTCTGTTTCAGGATTTGCGGGAAACCTTTCAGACGCTGGCAAAGGACCCCAAGCTCGTCGAGATGGCTCAGATCATCGCCGCCGAGCGCCCGTATTTTCTCGATGAGGGTCAGCAACGCGAGCGTGATGTCCTGCGCCGCATTCTCGAATATGGGATCGCATCGGGTGAATTCTCGATTGCCGATCCCGAATTCATCGCCGAGATGATCCAGTCCGCGACGCTCAAATTCAGCTATCCCCAGCTTTTCACGCGCTCGCCGCTCGACAAGCTGGAGCGTGAACTTGAAGGCGTCTTCCAGCTCATCACCGCGGGGCTCAAGGCTGGTGTGTCGATCACCGAACCCCATCAAGATATGGTGGACGCCTGAGTTTTTCTGACGATTTTACGCAATCGCAGCAAAACCGGCCGCTGTCTTGAAAATCCCATAAACCGTTGATGTTTCTGTCATTTGGCAGGTCCAGAGGGCGTTTTGTGTTGCGACGCAGCAACACATTTGGTGAAGACTGAATAAATGTCATTTCGTTCATTGTTTTTCGTTTAAGGCTCTCCTAAATCCCCTTTGCCGATGGGAACCCCGCCCCTGACGCCCTGGACCGAAGGAGAGCGCCATGTCGTTCGCAGCATTGAAGACCGAGTTTCAGCCCGAGTTCGCAGCCCCCGTCGCGACGCGCGTCTCGAAGGACGCTGTCGTGCTGCCGTGGTCGAAAATCGTCGATCGGACCGCGCCTGCGGTCCGCGACACGCTGGCCGGCCATATCGGCACCTCGGCGCTCGCCACCTACGCCCTTTTCAACCTCGCTTATGTGATCGCGCATTACGCGATCTGAGCGGGAACCAGATCCGGCGCCGAGGCGCCATCAAAACCGAAGGAGACTATCCATGAACATCACACGCAGCAGCGCCGAGTTCGCCGAAAAGGCCGCGACGCGCACGATCACCCTGCTTTTCGGCGTTTACGCGCTGGTGCTTTTCGCGCAGGCCGCGGGCGTGATCCACGTCGCCTGATCCCCGTTTACCGATCCCCCGCCAGGCTCGCTCCCTCCCCTGAGCCCGGTGGACGGTAAAGACCCGTGAGGGTCTTCTTGCCCCGGTGCTTCTCCCCGCACCGGGGCCTTTTTTTGCCCCGGCGTCTGCCGCCGTTTGCCGGCCTCGATGCTCAGGCCCCGATCATCAGGCCTTGACGCCGGCGCCGCGCGCAGGCCGGGCGGCCGGATCGAGCGGCCAGCGCGCCAGCGGGCTCACATCCATGTCATTGACGAGGCCGAGCGCCAGCCGCTCGGCGCCTGCCCATGCGATCATCGCGCCGTTGTCGGTGCAGAGTTTCGCCGGCGGGACGATGAAGGCATAGCCGCGCGATGCGGCGGCGTCCTCGAGACGTTTTCTCAGCGCCATGTTGGAGGCGACGCCGCCCGCGACGACGAGCTGCTTCGGCTTTGTGCCGAAAAACCCTTCCGCCATATGCATCGCATTGATCGCGCGGTCGGCGAGAACGTCGCCGGCGGCGGCCTGAAAGGCGGCGGCGATGTCGGCGCGGGTTTCCTCATCGAGGTTCGTTTGCGCTTCGACGAGCTGGCGCACCGCCGTCTTCAGGCCCGAGAAGGAGAAATCGCAGCCGGGTTTTCCCGCCAGCGGGCGCGGCAAGGCGAAGCGCGCGGGGTTTCCGAGCCGCGCGATTTTCTCGACGGCGGGGCCGCCCGGAAAGCCGAGGCCCATCAGCTTGGCGACCTTGTCGAAGGCCTCGCCGACCGCATCGTCGATGGTGGTGCCGAGACGCTTATAGGCGCCGACGCCTTCAACCATCAGCAACTGGCTGTGGCCGCCCGAGACGAGCAACAGCAGATAGGGAAAGTCGACGCCGCTGGTGAGGCGTGCGGTCAGCGCATGGCCTTCCAGATGATTGACCGCGACGAGCGGCAGGCCGCGGGCGAGCGCCATGCCCTTGGCCGTCATCAGGCCGACAATGACGCCGCCGATGAGGCCGGGCCCGGCGGTCGCGGCGATGGCATCGAGATCGTCCCAGCCGAGCTTTGCCTCATCGAGCGCCCGGGCGATCAGCCCGTCCAGATGCTCGACATGGGCGCGGGCGGCGATTTCGGGCACGACGCCGCCATAGGGCGTGTGCTCGGCGATCTGGGAAAAGACCTCGTTCGAGAGGATTTCGCCCCTGAAACCCGTCGGCCCGTCCGGCCAACGGCGCACGACAGCCGCCGCGGTCTCGTCGCAGCTCGTCTCGATGCCCAGAACAGTGAGCGGGTGTGTCACAGCACAAAGCTCCAGCGGAGGGGTTCGCGCGGGCCGGCAATCGTCTATAAGAAGCGCGCAAATCAAGGCTCGATTACACCCCTGAGAGAAGCCATGCAACGGCGCTTCCGCATCGGCACACGCGGCTCGAAACTCGCGCTCATCCAGGCCCATATGGTGGCCGGTCATGTCGGCGCGGCCCTCGGCCTGCCGCCTGAAGAGGCGGCCGAGATCGTCGTCATCAAGACGACGGGCGATCAGGTGCAGGACCGCAACCTCAGCGAGCTCGGCGGCAAGGGGCTTTTTACCAAGGAAATCGAAGACGCGCTGACGGATGGCGGCATCGACCTTGCCGTGCATTCGATGAAGGACATGCCGACGGCATTGCCTACGGGCCTCATCATCGACTGCCTGCTCGAACGCGCCGATCCGCGCGATGCGTTTCTCTCTTCCAGCGCGACGTCGATTGCGACGCTGCCCAGGGGCGCCGTCGTCGGCACCTCGTCGCTCCGCCGCGCCGCGCAGGTCAAGGCGCGCCGGCCGGACGTTTCCATCGTTCCCTTCCGTGGCAATGTCGATACCCGGCTGGCAAAGCTCGAACAGGGCGTCGCCGACGCGACGCTGCTCGCGATGGCCGGGCTCATCCGCATGGGTCTCGACGGCAAGGTGACCGCGGCGCTCTCGACCGACGAGATTCTCCCGGCGGTGGCGCAGGGCGCCATCGGCATCGAGCGGCGCGAGAACGACGAGGAAGCCGCGCGCGTCGTCGCGCATTTCCATCACGTTGAGACGGGTCTGCGCGTCGCCGCCGAGCGGGCGCTTCTGGCCGTGCTCGACGGCTCCTGCCGCACGCCCATCGCGGCGCTTGCCGAAATCAGCGGCAAGAAGCTGACGCTGCGCGGCATGATCCTGACGCCGGACGGCGGCGAAGTGATCGAAACGATGCGCGAAGGACTTGCCTCCGATGCCGCCGCCATCGGCGCCGATGCGGGACGCGAGATCAAAGGCCGGGCCGGTCCGCATTTCTTCACTATCGTCTGAGGTTCTCATGCGCCTGCTCGTCACGCGGCCGGACGAGGATGCGGGGCCCCTCGCGGCCGCGCTGGCGGCGATGGGGCACGAAGCGGTCGTCGCGCCGCTGCTGACGATCCGCATGTTGCGCGACGTGGCCCTTCCCGATCAGCGCTGGCAGGCCATTCTCATCACCAGCGCCAATGGCGCGCGCGCGCTCGCCCTTCGCCGCGCCGCCGTCGCGCTGGCGTCGGTTCCCGTCGTCGCGGTCGG
>DASVNC010000099.1:0-3002 GCA_036384055.1 Parvibaculum sp. | reverse complement strand
TGCCCTGCTCCACCGTGCCGACATGCACGAACAGATCTCCCGCCTTCTTCAACGTCTCGGTCACCCGGAACTTGACGCCTTCGCCCGTCAGCAGGCCGGTGTCGCCGACCTGGCCGCCGGACTCCGCATAGAACGGCGTCTGGTTCAGCACGATCGAACCGGTCTCGCCGGCCTTGAGGCTGTCGATCTCCTTGCCGTCCTTCACCAGCGCCGCGACCACGCCTTCGGCGCTCTCGGTGTCGTAGCCGAGGAATTCGGTGGCGCCGAGTTTTTCGCGCAGCGGAAACCAGATGTTCTCGCTGGCGGCATCGCCCGAGCCCGACCACGACGCCCGCGCCTTGACGCGCTGCCGTTCCATCGCATCGGTGAACGAGGCCTGATCGACGCTGATGCCGCGCGATTTCAGCGCGTCCTGCGTGAGATCCAGCGGGAAGCCATAAGTGTCGTACAGCGTGAACGCCGTGTCGCCGTCGAACATGTCGCCCTTCTTCAGGCCGGCGCTCTTCTCGTCGAGAATCGAGAGGCCGCGCGACAGCGTCTTGCGAAAACGGGTTTCTTCCAGCCGCAGCGTCTCCTCGATCAGTCTTTCGGCGCGGACGAGATCTGGATAGGCCTGCCCCATCTCGCGCACCAGCGCCCAGACCAGGCGATGCATCAGCGGCTCGCCGGCGCCGAGCAATTGCGCGTGACGCATCGCGCGCCGCATGATCCGACGCAGCACATAGCCACGGCCCTCGTTCGACGGCAGCACGCCGTCGGCGACGAGGAAGGCCGAGGAACGCAGATGATCCGCAATGACGCGGAACGACGCCACGTTCTGCTCATCCGGCCCGCGGCCGAGTGCGGAAGCGGTGGCATCGATCAGATTACGGAAAAGGTCGGTTTCAAAAACGCTGTCGACGCCCTGCAGGATGCAGGCCATGCGCTCCAGCCCCAAGCCGGTGTCGATCGAGGGACGCGGCAGCGGCTGGCGCTGCTCCTTCGTCACCTGCTCGAACTGCATGAAGACGAGATTCCAGAATTCGAGGAAGCGATCGCCGTCCTCTTCCGGGCTGCCGGGAGGGCCGCCCCAGATGTGCTCGCCGCGATCGATGAAGATCTCCGAGCACGGGCCGCACGGGCCGGTATCGCCCATCGCCCAGAAATTGTCAGACGTCGCGATGCGGATGATGCGATCGTCCGAGAAGCCGGCGATCTTTTTCCAGTGGCCGGCCGCCTCGTCGTCGTCGTGATAGACGGTGACCAGCAGCTTGTCCTTCTTCAGCCCGAACTCCTTGGTGATCAGGTTCCAGGCGAGTTCGATCGCGCGCTCCTTGAAATAGTCGCCGAACGAGAAATTGCCGAGCATCTCGAAGAAGGTCAGATGTCGCGCGGTATAGCCGACATTGTCGAGGTCGTTGTGCTTGCCGCCGGCGCGCACGCATTTCTGCGAGGTGGTGGCGCGCTGATAGGGCCGCTTCTCGACGCCGGTGAAGACGTTCTTGAACTGCACCATGCCGGCATTGGTGAACATCAAGGTCGGATCGTTGCGCGGCACCAGCGGCGACGACGGCACGATCTCGTGGCCGTTCGCTGCAAAGAAATCCAGAAATTTCGACCTGATCTCGTTGACGCCGCTCATGTTCATCCAATCGGAAAAAGGGGCCGGGTCAGGCGGCAATCAGCCTTTAACCTTCCGGCGGAACGCTTTTAGACAAGGCGGCCTGCAGTGTCCAGAAACTGTGCAGGCGGATCATAGGGTTGCCGCAGCACACAAGATGGGCACGGACATCCCGTTGAAAATGCGGTGGCTGCGTTGACAGGCTTGGCCGGGCTGTGTTTCCCTCCTATGTGTAAGACGTCACGTCGGGAGAGATCGGCTTAAGCGCCGGCGCCGAAGGAGCAACCGCCCCGGAAACTCTCAGGCAAACGGACCGCGTGACGGACTAGCATCTGGAAAGTGACGTCGGGCTTTGGCCCAGGGCGTCCGCCGACGGGATAATACTCTCAGGCACAGCGACAGATGGGGCTTTCTTTCGGGTTTTCGGGGGCTGGTCCCCGAAGCCCCTGAGGGTCCCTGAATGCTGGCGCGCGACGAATCTCCCCTGAAACACACCCCGTTGCACGCGCTCCATGTGGCGCGTGGCGGCAAGATGGTTCCCTTCGCGGGCTACGACATGCCGGTGCAATACCCGGCGGGCGTGCTCAGGGAGCATCTGCATACGCGCTCAAACGCCGGGTTGTTCGACGTTTCGCATATGGGTCAGCTCGCACTGCGTCCCAAATCAGGGCAAGTCGCGGATGCCGCGCTGGCGCTGGAGCGGCTGGTGCCGCAGGACATCGTCGCGGTTGCGCCGGGACGGCAGCGCTACGCCCAGTTCACCAACGAGGACGGCGGCATTCTCGACGATCTGATGGTGGCGAATTTCGGCGACCATCTGTTCCTGGTCGTCAACGCCGCCTGCAAGGCCGAGGATGAGGCGCATCTGCGCGCGCATCTCTCGGACACCTGCGTCATCGATTCGCTGACCGACCGCGCGCTGGTCGCGCTGCAGGGGCCGAAGGCGGAATCGGCATTGGCGAAACTTTCTCCTGACGTGACTGCGATGCGGTTCATGGATACCGGGCCGCGCAAGGTCGCCGCCTTCGACTGCTTCGTCTCGCGCTCCGGCTATACCGGCGAGGACGGGTTTGAGATTTCGGTCCCCGCCGCGCAGGCCGAGGCGCTGGTGGCGGCGCTGCTGGAAAATCCTGATGTGCTGCCGATCGGGCTCGGCGCGCGCGACAGCCTGCGGCTGGAGGCCGGGCTTTGCCTCTACGGCCACGACATCGACACCACGACGACGCCGGTCGAGGGCGCGCTGGAATGGTCGGTGCAGAAGAGCCGTCGCACCGGCGGCGCTCGCGCGGGCGGATTTCCGGGCGCGGACAAGATTCTCTCCCACTTCGAAAATGGCGCGGCGCGCCGCCGCGTTGGCCTACGCGCGCAGGGCCGCGCGCCGGTACGCGAAGGCGCGCTGCTG
>DASVNC010000098.1:0-1769 GCA_036384055.1 Parvibaculum sp. | reverse complement strand
GACGAGGTGAAGGCGGTGCTGGCCGGCAAGGGCGACGGCAGCTTCTGGGTGCCGCCGCCTTTCGCAATCGCGGGCCAGCTGGTGAAGGCCTTCGCGGAGGAAAAGGTGTGAGCCGGTTTCTGGGTGAGGTCCGGCAGGTCGGTTATGTCGTCCGCGACGTCGAAGCGGCGCGCAACTGGGACGGAACGGAGCCCATCCGCCGGATGGATGCGCAGACGAAGCCAGCGACCGCATCCGGCGGCTAAGGGGCGCTTAGCGCCAATGGCCCTCGACCCAGATCCAGCCGCGCGGACCGTGACGCCAGTGGCCAGGCGCCCAGGCGTGATAGCGGCGCGGCGGCACCTGCCAATGACCCGGCACCCAGACATGCCCGCCATTGGCCCAGCGCCAATGGCCGTCGATCCAGATGGCGTGGGGGCCCGGCCGGGCAGGCCGGACCTCGACCCTGGGCGCGGGCGGCGCAACCGGCGCATAGATGCCGACATAGACGCGGGCTTCGGCCGCGGGCGCGGCCAGCGTCAGGCCGGCAATGGCGGCAAGCGCAAGGCCGGCCGCGCGCAGACGGCTTGAGGAACCCTTCGGTTTTTTCATGCTCGACTTCCCTTCATGCGTTCCCGCCTGCGGGCGGGACGTTCCGGTACCCCGGAGCTTTTACGGGCGGCGGCGCGCATTCCGGCGCGGGCGCAAAAGCCCGAAAGATCAAGGGGTTCCGGACGCCAGCGTCGCCCGGAAGGGGTGGGCCTTGTAGATGCCGAGGATGCGGAGCTCGGTGGTGAAGAATTCGAGTTCTTCCAGCGCGAGGCGCACGAGACGCGAGGCCGGGTGGCCTTCGATGTCGGCATAAAACTGCGTCGCGTTGAACGAGCCTTCAAGCTGGTAGCTTTCGAGCTTCGTCATGTTGACGCCGTTGGTGGCGAAGCCGCCCATCGCCTTGTAGAGCGCGGCGGGCACGTTCCGTACCCGGAAGATGAAGGTGGTGATGACCGGGCCGTCCTCGGGCTCGGCGTCATTCGGCTCCTTCGCCATGACGAGGAAGCGCGTCGTATTGTGCTCGGCATCCTCGATGTCGGGCCGCAGCACCTCGAGGCCGTAGATGTCGGCGGCAAGCGCGGTGGCGATGGCGGCTTGGCTCTTGTCGCCGGCTTCGGCGATCTGGCGCGCCGAGCCCGCGGTGTCGGCGCCGACGACCATCTTCAATCCGAGCTCGCGGATGACGTTGCGGCACTGGCCGAGCGCGGGCGCCTGGCTTTGCACCGTCTTCAGGTCGGCGATCTTCGCGCCTTTGGCGCCGAGCAGATGAAAGCGGATGCGCAGGAAATGTTCGCCGACGATATAGAGGCCCGATTCCGGCAGCAGGTGATGAATGTCGCTGATGCGGCCGGCGAGCGAATTCTCGATCGGCAGCATGGCGAGCGCGGCACGGCCCTGATTGACGGCGGCGAAGACGTCCTCGAAGGTCGCGCAGGGCAGCACGTTCATGTCGGGATAGGCTTCGCGGCAGGCGATGTGCGAGTTCGCGCCGGGCTCGCCCTGGAAAGCTATGGTGTTTTTGGCCACGGGCTTTATGTCCGCTGAACGGGGCTTGTCGCCAGCGCGGCACGAGCCTTTTCGAGATCGGCGGGAGTATCGACACCGAGCGGCACAGTGTCAACGAGGGCAACCTCCATCGACATGCCGGCTTCGAGCGCGCGCAACTGTTCGAGCTTCTCGCGCTTTTCGAGCGGCGAGGGAGGCAGCGCGACGAAACTCGCCAGCGCCGCGCGCGTATA
>DASVNC010000097.1:0-1872 GCA_036384055.1 Parvibaculum sp. | reverse complement strand
GCCTGCAATCCCTGGAACACCGCGCATTCGACAGGTGGATCCTCGGGCGGGTCCGCCGCGGCCGTCGCCGCCGGCTTCGTGCCGCTCGCCCATGCCAACGACTCCGGCGGCTCGATCCGCATTCCCGCTTCCGCCTGCGGTCTGGTTGGCCTGAAGCCGACGCGCGGCCGCAATCCGCTCGGCCCCGATTTCGGCGATGTCGTCGCCGGCCTCTGTCATGAACATGTGCTGACGCGCAGCGTCCGCGACAGCGCCGCCATGCTTGATTGCACGCAAGGCGCTGAGCTGGGCGATCCTTATTGCGCCCCGCCGGTCGAACGCCCCTATCTCGAAGAGGTGAAGCGCGCGCCGGGCAAGCTGCGCATCGCCTTCAGCACCACGGATCTCGCGGGCAAGAAATTTCACCCCGATTGCGTCGCCGGCACCGAAGCGACGGCGAAGCTTCTCGCCGATCTCGGCCACGAGGTTGTCGAGGCGCTGCCGGAGATTGCGCCCGAAGAACCCGCCGGTATTTTCCTGCCGACATGGGCGGCCTATCTCGCCTGGGACATCGACGCCGAAGCCGCCCGCCGCGGCCGTCCGCCGAAAGACGACGAACTTGGCGGCCTCACCTGGGGCTTCTACGAAATCGGCAAGACGGTGACGGCATCGCAATTCCTCGCCTTGCGCACGCAGGCGCAAGCCATGTCGCGCCGCGCCGAGAAATTCATGCAGACCTACGACGTCTGGGTCGCGCCGACGCTGGCGCAGACGCCGGTGAAGAACGGCGTCATCGACATCAACGAACGCGATCCGATGATCGGCTTTCTGCCGCTCGCCGACTATGTGCCCTTCACGCCGATCCAGAATCTGACCGGCCAGCCCGCCATGTCGCTGCCGCTGCACTGGTCCGCCGATGGTCTTCCCGTCGGCATGATGTTTGCCGGCCGCTTCGGCGACGAGGCGACGCTCTTCCGCCTTGCCGCCCAGCTCGAAGAGGCGCGGCCCTGGAAAGACAAGCACCCGAACGTGTGGAATTGAGACCCTTCGAGACGCCGCTTCGCGGCTCCTCAGGGTGAGGACGATGATTTGAATATGCAGACCTCATCCTGAGGAGGGCCAAAGGCCCGTCTCGAAGGATGGCGACAGGAGGATGAAGATGACATTTTCCGATTACGCAAAATATGACGGCCTCGGCCTCGCCGGCCTCGTCAAGAAGGGCGAGGTGACGCCGCTCGAACTTGTCGATGCCGCCATCGAACGCGCCGAGAAACACAATCCGGCGCTCAATGCCATCGTCTACAAAGCCTATGACGAGGCGCGCGGCGCGGCGAAGGGCAAACTTCCCGACGGTCCCTTCAAGGGCGTGCCCTTCCTCATCAAGGATCTCGGAACAAAAGTAAAAGGCTGGCCGCGCACCAGCGGTAGCCGCTTCGTCGGAGATGTCGTGGACGATTCCGACAGCCTCCTGACGACGCGCTTCCGCGACGCGGGCGTCATCCCCTTCGGCAAAACGAATACGCCGGAATACGGCATCACCGGCACGACGGAGTCGGCCTTCCTCGGGCCGTGCCGCTCGCCCTGGAACACCAACCACATCGCCGGCGGCTCGTCCGGCGGCGCGGCTTCGGCAACTGCCGCGGGCATCGTGCCGCTGGCTCATGCTTCGGACGGCCTTGGCTCGATCCGCATTCCCGCCGCCTGCTGTGGCCTCGTCGGCATGAAGGTGACGCGCGACCGCAACCCGCAAGGGCCGGACGACTATGACCGCGCCATCGGCTTCAGCGTCGATCATGTGGTGAGCCGCACGGTGCGCGACAGCGCCGCCATGCTGGACGCCATCGGCTATCCGGAGCCCGCTTCGCCCTATGCGCCGCCGCCCAAGGCGCGGCC
>DASVNC010000096.1:0-3963 GCA_036384055.1 Parvibaculum sp. | reverse complement strand
GGGCGGCTGGCCGCCTTGGCCGATGCGCAGGCCAAGGCGCAGGGCGAACTGACGCGGACGCTCAACGAGCGGCTGGAGCAGGTCAGCCAGAACATGGGGACGAGCCTCAAGGAGACCTCGACCAAAACCTTCGAGACGCTCGGCAATCTGACGGCGCGGCTGGCGCTGATCGACGAGGCGCAGAAAAACATCACGGCGCTTTCGGCGCAGGTCGTGGGCCTTCAGGACATTCTCGCCAACCGGCAGGCGCGCGGCGCCTTCGGCGAAATCCAGTTGCAGGACATTGTGACCAATGCGTTGCCGCCATCGGCCTATGCGTTTCAGGCGACGCTCAAGGGCGGCGCGCGGGCGGACTGCCTCATTCATCTGCCGAACCCGCCTGGCTCCATCGCCATCGACGCGAAGTTTCCGCTCGATGCCTACCGGCTTTTGCGCGCGGCCAAGGATGAGGCCGAGCGCGTCGCCGCGCAGCGTCAGTTCCGCGCCGACCTGCTGAAACACGTCGCCGATATTTCCACGAAGTACATCGTGCCCGGCGAGACGGCGGAATCGGCGCTGATGTTCCTGCCGTCGGAAGCCGTCTATGCCGAGCTTCACGCCAACTTCGCCGACGTCGTGACGAAGTCCTATCAGGCGCGTGTCTGGATCGTTTCGCCGACGACGCTGATGGCGACGCTCAACACGGTGCGCGCGGTCTTGAAGGATGTCGAGATGCGCAAGCAGGCGGGCGTCATCCAGAAATATGTCGGGCTGTTGCTGCAGGATGTCGGCAGGCTGGGCGGGCGCGTCGAGAATCTCGAAAAGCATTTCGGTCAGGCGGAAAAAGACCTCCGCGAAATCCGCACCTCCGCCGACGCCATCACCAAGCGCGGCGAGAAAATCCACGATGTCGAACTTGGCGAGGCGGAGGCGCAGGAGGCGCTGGCGCCGGCACGGGTCGAGCGCGATCTTCTGACCAGCGAATAATCCCATGCGCCTCCTCGCCATCTCCGGAAGTCTCCGGAGCGGATCGTCGAATACGCGGCTGCTTGAAGCGGCGCGGGCGGTCGCGCCCGAGGGCGTCGATATCGTGCTGTATGAGGGCATCGGGGCGCTGCCGCATTTCAATCCCGATATGGAAGACGCGCCGATCGAAGCGGTGACTGCGTTTCGCGCCGCGCTCGCCGCCTCGGACGGCGTTATCTTCTCGACGCCCGAATATGCGCACGGGCTTCCCGGCGTGTTGAAGAACGCGCTCGACTGGGTGGTCGGCAGCAGCGAACTGGCAGAAAAGCCGGTCGCGCTTTTCAATGCCTCGCCGCGTTCGACCCATGCGGTCGCCTCGCTCACCGAAATCCTGACGGTGATGTCGGCGAGAGTTTGCGGCGAGGCGGGCCTCACCGTTCAGCTTGCGGGCCGCGCGCTGCCCGAAGGCGGGATCGCCGCCGATGCGGACCTCGCCCGATTGCTGCGCGCCGCCATTGCGGCTTTCGCGCGATCGATTGAAGCGGGCAGCGATTAAGTTGCAATGACTGCTTTGCCGCGCGATTAAGTTTTAGACGCAAATTCATTCGTACACGCGACGTTACGTCTCCGGTTTTCCGGGACGGAGAAGTCTATTGTCGGGCGTTGGAAGAGCTGGGGGTGGTATCGAGCCGCATTCGTCGCGGCCTTATGGAGTCGTTTCATGGCGCAATCCGCCTCACGCCAGACCGTTCGCGTCTGGGATATTTTCATCCGCATCTTTCACTGGACACTCGTCGTCGCCTTCGCCGTCGCCTATCTGACGGAAGGCCGTCCGGCCTGGCTGCATCTGACGGCGGGGTTCACCATTGCGGGGCTCGTCGCCCTGCGCATCGTCTGGGGCTTCGTCGGTCCGGAACATGCGCGCTTTTCCGATTTCGTCACCCGGCCGGCCGCCATCTTCGGCTATCTGCGCGGACTGGTGACGGGCTCCGCCAAACGCTATCTCGGCCACAGCCCCGCCGGCGGCGCGATGGTCGTCGCGCTCATCCTGTCGCTCGCGGCGACGACGGGCACGGGCATGGTCACCTATTTCACCAGGCCCGCCGAAGCGGCAGCGACGACGCTTGCCGCGCCATCCGACGCGGCGGTCGTTCCGGGCGAGAAAATCCGCAAGCCGCCGCGCCCGATCAAGGAAGCGCATGAGTTACTGGCGAACTTCACGCTTTTCCTCATCGTGCTGCATCTGGGCGGCGTCGCGCTGGCGAGTTTCGCGCATCGGGAAAATCTGCCGCGCTCGATGCTGACGGGTGAGAAGAGAATCTAACTATTTATTTTGTCGCGGTTCCTGACGGAAAACCGCTGCACACTTTTCCTGGAACCGCTCTAGAACGGCCGGCGCGATTTCATGGCGGCGGCGAGCGTGCCGTCGTCGAGATAATCGAGTTCGCCGCCGACGGGAACGCCGTGGGCCAGGCGCGAGACGATGAGCCCCGTGCCTTCGAGGCGGTCGGTGATGTAATGCGCCGTCGTCTGGCCGTCCACCGTCGCGTTCATGGCGAGGATGATTTCCTTCACCTCGCCATTGGCGGCACGTTCGGTCAATGCGCCGATGTTGAGGTCGTTCGGGCCGACGCCGTCGAGCGCGGAGAGAACGCCGCCCAGCACGTGATAGCGGCCCTTGTGGACGCCGGCGCGTTCGAGCGCCCAGAGGTCGCCGACATCTTCCACCACGCAGATGACGGACGGATCGCGCGTGGTGTCGCGGCAGATGGCGCATGGATCTTGCGTATCGACATTGCCGCAGGTCGTGCAGATGCAGGCCTTTTCGACCGCATCCGCCATCGCGACGGCCAGCGGCGCGAGCAGCGTTTCCTTTTTCTTGATGAGTTGCAGCACGGCGCGCCGCGCCGAGCGCGGCCCGAGGCCCGGCAGCTTGGAAAGGAGCTGGATCAGCCGTTCGATCTCGGGTCCGGTTACAGGCACAGCAACTAACCCCGTCTTTCTAGCCCTCTCCCCTTCGGGGAGAGGGTTGGGTGAGGGGTACGCTTAAAGAAAAAGTTTTCTGAAGAAGCCCCCTCACCCGGATCGCGATGCGATCCGACCCCTCCCCGATGGGGAGAGGTGAAGAATGGCAAGAGCGAGGCAGCCACATTCCTCACAGGCCGAAACCGGGCGGGAGCGGCAGGCCGCCGGCGATGCCTTGCATCTTTTCGGCGGCGAGCCTTTCGGCTTTGGTCTTGGCGTCGTTCGAGGCGGCGACGATCAGGTCTTCGAGAATTTCGCGGTCTTCCGCCTTCATCAATTCGGGCGAGATCGTCACGCGCCGCAACATGCCCTTGCCCGTCATCGTGACGCGCACCATGCCGCCGCCCGACGTGCCTTCGACTTCCAGCGCTTCAAGTTCGGCCTGCATGCCTTCCATTTTCGACTGGAGGGCTTTTGCCTGCTTCATGATGTCGGTCAGGTTCTTCACGTATCGGGTTCCAGTTCGTCGTCGGGGGTCACATCGTCGGCGCCGGTCAGAACCGGCGGCAGGGCGGCCTCGGCGAGCTTGTCGCGCACGGCGACGATTTCGGCGCCAGGAAAAGCGGCAAGCGCCGCCTTCACCAGCGGATCGGCGCGGGCTTCGCTTTTCAGGGCGTCCTCGCGCGTCTGGGCCTGCTCGCGCAGGGTCGGCGCACCTTCCTCGCGCGACAGGGAGACGACCCAGAGGTCGCCCGTCCAGCGCTTCAGGCGTTCGGACAGTTCGCTCGCCAGCGTGCCGGGCGCGCCGTCGAGCAACCGGATTTCGATGCGGCCGGTTTCGAAGCGGACAAGGCGCACGCCTGCTTCGAGCGCCGCCTTGAGACGGATGTCGCGCTTTTCGCCGAGCAGCGCGATCACATCCTCGAAGCGCGCGAGCTTCATGGCTTGCGCGGGGGCGGCGACAGCCGCTATCGGCTGACGCTCGGGCTCGCTCATATTGGAAACGGTGCGCAGCTGCGCCCGCGGCCCGCCGCCGGAGCCGCCGCCGGGCGC
>DASVNC010000095.1:0-6428 GCA_036384055.1 Parvibaculum sp. | reverse complement strand
GCATTGTCGGCGCGCGCCTGGCTTTCGGCGGCAAGCCGGTCGGTGTCCTCGCGGCTGATGCCTTCCAGCGTTGCGATCAGGTCGGCGCAGATGCCCTGATGCGGCTGCGGATGGATGTCGCGCAGATGCGTGTTGTTGCTGTCGATGACGGCGCCCGCGGTGCGCGGCAGCGTCGAGCCGTGCGACATGCTCTCGACGCCGCCCGCGACGATGAGATCCTGCGCGCCGGACATGATGCCCATCGCGCCCAGATTGACGGCGGTGAGGCCCGAACCGCAGAAGCGGTCGAGCGAGAAGCCCGGCGCCATCGTGTTGTAGCCGGCATCGAGCGCCGACATGCGGGCGATGCAGGCGCCCTGCTTGCCCGCCTGCGTGCCGCAGCCCATGATGACGTCGTCGATCTCGGCCGTGTTGAGGTTGTTGCGCTCGGCAAGCGCCTTCAGCACCGTCGAAAGAATGCGCTGGGGATGCACCTCCGAAAGCGCGCCCTTGCCGACCTTGCCGACGCCGCGCGGCGTGCGGGCCGCGTCGATGATCCAGGCTTCCGCCATGATTGAACTCCTCCGTTTTGCAGGCCGTTCTGCCCGGCCGGCTCATTGTCCTGACCCTATAAATGCGGCCACAAAAGCCCCCCCGCAACAGCAATCTGGATGCCGCGCCGGTGACGTAGCGGCAGCGCGCCTTTGCGCACTTGCCGAGCCGCGATGAAACCGGCACAACCTCAGTCAAGAGCGCAGGAATAGCGAAATGACCGACATTGCCGAGGTCGATTGCGTGGTGGTGGGGGCCGGTGCCGTCGGCCTCGCCTGCGCCCGCGCGCTCGCGCTCCGCGACCGCGAGGTCGTGGTGCTGGAGCGGCAGAACGCCATCGGCACCGGGATTTCGGCGCGCAACAGTGAAGTCATCCATGCCGGCATCTACTATGAACCGGGCAGCCTGAAGGCGCGCCTTTGCGTCGAGGGGCGGATCAGGCTTCACGACTACCTGATGGCGCACAACCTGCCACACCGGCATTGCGGCAAGTTCATCGTCGCAACCGACGAGGCGCAGCTGGGCGAACTCGCCGCCATTGCGGCGCGGGCGCGGGCGAACGGCGTCAACGACATCGCTGAGATCGACGGTGCGGATGCGCGGCGGGCCGAGCCGGAACTGCGCGCCGCCGCCGCGCTCCTTTCGCCCTCGACCGCCATCCTCGACGGCCACGCCTATATGCTGAGCCTCCAGGGCGAGCTGGAAGACCGGGGCGGCGCCGTCGCATTCGGCTCGCCGGTCGAACGCATCGAGACGACAACGGACGGTTTTCGCCTGTATGTCGGGGGCGCCGCGCCGACGATCCTGACGACGCGCATCCTCGTCAACAGCGCCGGCCTTGCCGCCCCGTCGCTGGCGCGGCGTATCGGCGGCCTCGACGGCAGCCATGTGCCGACGGAGTATTTCGCCAAGGGCAATTACTTTGCGCTCACCGGCCGGGCGCCATTCTCGCGTCTTATTTATCCGGTACCGGAGAAAGCTGGACTGGGCGTTCACCTGACCCTCGACATGGGCGGGGCGGCGCGCTTCGGCCCGGACGTCGAATGGATAACGCCGGAAATGGGCGAAATTGACTATACCGTCGACCCCAAGCGGGGCGACGCCTTCTACGCGGCCATCCGCAGCTATTGGCCGGGCCTCAAGGACGGCGCGCTGGCGCCTGCCTATGCAGGCGTGCGCCCGAAGCTCTCGGGGCCCGGAGAACCGGCCTCCGATTTCGTGATCTCCGGCCCCGGGACGCATGGCCTTCCCGGCCTCGTCAATCTATTCGGCATTGAAAGTCCCGGCCTCACAGCCTCGCTCGCCATCGCAAACGAGGTCGCAAAACGCCTCGTCGCCGGAGCGGCGTGATGGCGATGACCCGCCCGCATATTCCGACACGCCTGCGCGGCCTGACACGCAGCGCGCTGCTGCGTTACGAGGCGCTGCGCCGCGCGCTGCGAAGCTGGGAAGCCGGTCTCATTTTCGCCTGCGCGCCGCTCGGCGTGGTCGTCGGCGCGGCGGTCTACCTGATCCGCGAAACCGTCTATCTGCTGCATGACGTCAACTTCAAGCTCATGCCGGGCAGCTATCTGAGCGCGCAGACGCATATCGACATCTGGCGTCTCGCGCTGGTCCCGACCGTGCTCGGTCTTCTCTTCGGCGTCCTCGCCTGGCTCATCCGTAAGCGCCGCTCCGCCGACATCGTCGACCCGGTGGAAGCCAACGCCATGTTCGGCGGACGCATGTCGATGCTGGACTCGATCCGCCTCGTTATCGCCACCATGCTGTCGAACGTCGCCGGCGCATCGGTCGGCATGGAAGCCGGCTACACGCAATTCGGCGGCGCGGTCTTCTCCTGGTTCTCGCAGTATTTCAGGCTGCGCCGCGATGACGCGCGCGTCTTCGTGACGGCGGGCGCGGCGGCCGCTATCGCCTCGGCCTTCAACGCGCCGCTGGCAGGCGCCTTTTACGGCTTCGAGCTGGTGCTCGGCAATTACGCGCCGAAGGCGCTGGCGCCGGTCGCGGTCGCCGCACTGGCGGGCACGCTGACGGTGCGCATCCTCGGCAACGACGCGCCGCTCTTTGCGGTGACGGAAACATTCCACATCGAGCCCATCGTCTATCTTCTCTTCGCCATTGTCGGCATTGCGGCGGCGGGCTTTTCGATCCTCACCATGCGCGCCGTCACCTGGGCCGAGCGCCTGCTGCACTGGCTGCCGATCTGGCTGCGGCCGGCCATCGGCGGCGCGGCGCTGACGCTGCTGGCGCTCGGTTCGCCGCAGGTGCTCGGATCCGGACACGGCGCCATCCAGTATCAGCTCGAACATTCGCGCAGCTTCGTGATGGTGACGGCGCTGCTGTTCGGCAAGCTCATCGCCTCCGCCATCACGCTCGGCGCCGGCCTGCGCGGCGGCATGTTCTCGTCCTCGCTGTTTCTCGGCGTGCTGCTCGGCGGCGCACTCGTCAATGCGATGGCTTTCATCGCACCCGATCTCGCCGGACAGCAGGTCGCCTTCATGATGGTCGGCATGGGCGCGGTCGGCGCGGCGATCATCGGCGCGCCGATCACGATGGTGCTGCTGGTGCTGGAAGGCACCGGCAATTTTCCGGTGACAATGGGCGTGCTCGTCGCCGTCGTCATGGCGTCCACCATCGTTCGCCTCGCCTTCGGCTACTCCTTCTCGACCTGGCGCTTCCACCTGCGCGGGCTGCCGATTGCGGGCGCACACGATATCGGCTGGATCGCCGACCTGATCGTCGGACGCATGATGCGCGCCGATCCCGTCACGGTGCCCGTCGGTATGCCGCTGGCGCAGCTGCGCGCCAAGGTGCCGCTCGGCGCATCGAAGCATGTGTTCGCCGTCGAGGAGAGCGGGCGCTATCGCGGCATCGTCGACATGGCGACGGTGCATGACCCGGATCTCACCGACGCGGCGGCGAGCCTTGTCGCCGGCGACCTCGCGCAAGGCCGGGGGTTCTATCTGCTGAGAAACGAGAATATCCGCGTTGCGCTGAAGCGTTTCGAAGTGTCGGAAACGGAAACGCTGCCCGTGCTCGACAATCTCGAAGATCTGCGCGTCGTCGGCTACCTCACCGAAGCCTACGCCTTCCGGCGCTATACGCAGGAACTGGAACGCCAGCGCGGCGCCGAACTCGGCCGCGAGGAGCTGTTTCCGCTGGGACCGTCGAAGGGGTGAGGCGCGCATCCGTTGGAGGAGTGCGTTTCCAATACCTCCATGTCGTCCCGGGACTTGTTCCCGGGACCCATTGGCTTCTCCGCTCGCAACAACGGCCCGTGGGCCCCGGGACTAAATCCCGGGGCGACACCGAGGGTTTTGTGTGTATAAATATGCGCATACTGATGTTTTAAAAATCCATGTCGTCCCGGGACTTGTTCCCGGGACCCATTGGCCTCGCGGCAAAAGATGAGCTACTTCGTTTACATTCTCGCCAGTCGCAAAAACGGGACGCTCTATATCGGCGTCACCAATGATGTCGCGCGGCGTGTCTGGGAGCACCGGCAGGGACACGGCTCAAAGTTTGTGACGAAATATCGCGTGCATCGCCTGGTCCATATCGAAACGAGCGAAGAAATCGAGAAAGCCATACAGCGCGAGAAGACGTTGAAAGAATGGCCTCGTGCCTGGAAAATCAGGTTGATCGAAAGCGTCAATCCCGAGTGGAACGATCTCTACGGCGAACTCAACCGATAGGCCGATGGGTTCCGGGAAGATGGGTCCCGGGAACAAGTCCCGGGACGACAGCGAGGGTTTGGTGAAGCCAACAGAAATAAAAGCGCGATGGGCCTACGCCATCAATCCGTCGATGAAGCGGTTGACGACCGTGATGGTCTCGCGAATGCGGCCGATCATCGTCGGGCGGCCGGTGGCGTCGCTCAACTGTTCAGCCTCCTCCGCCACATCGCCCAGCGTCCAGGCGCCGAGACCGCGGGCAGACCCTTTCAGGCTGTGGGCGGCGTCGCGCCATTCCTTGTCGGTGGCGGCTGTTTCGAGCCGCGAGACATAGACATCGGCCTGGGCGCGGAACAGCCCGAGAAGCTCCGCTTCGAGACCGCGGTCGCCGAGCGTATATTTGGAGAGATGAACGAGATCGAGGGGCCGGGGGCTCGCCGCTTCGCAGGCAAAGCCGGACGTTTCGCCGCCGGCGGTCGCTGCACAAATGAACGTCATGGGGTCCACCATCTGCTCTCCGCGTGAGACACAAGGCTAGGCCCGCGATGGGTAATGAACGCTTAATGCCGGTCCCATTTGTCGAACCCGGCTCACACTTGCCCCGGTTGGAACTCTCTTGCGGTTGACGCGGGCGCGCGCATCCGACACGCTGAAAAGGCGGGCGAATGCGGGGTAAGCTCATGAAAAATCTGGATTTGGCTCAAAGACCCACCGGGACCGAGGCCAACGGCGCGGCCGAACCGCCGGTGAAAGCCGCCAACGAAGATTCGCCGACGGGCGGCGCCCTCTACCGCCTGATCGCGCGGCGCCCGACGAAGCGCATTCCCGCGGTCGCCACCGCCGCGACCTTTATCGCCGCCGGCGGCGCCGCCGCCTATGTCTGGGGCTTCTACGGGCCGCAGGGCATCGACAACATGACGCGGCCTGAAGCGCTGCTCGTGGCGGCGGGCATGTTGACCCCCATCATTCTGATCTGGCTCGCCGCCTGGACGGTCTGGCGCGGCCAGGAAATGAAACTGATGGCGGACGCGCTCGCCCGCACCGCGATCCGCCTGACCGATCCCGCCGATCCCGCCAGCGACGAAATCGCCACCATCGCGCAAACCGTGCGCGGCGAACTCGACAAGCTGAAGGCGGGTCTCGCCGACGCGCTGGCCGAAACGGCGCGGCTAAAATCCCTGATCGGCAGCGAGCTGGAAGAAATCGACCGCGGCAGCGAGCGCGCCGAAACGCGCACGCTGCATATGGAAGAATTGCTGAAAGAACATCGCGACAGCCTGATCGAAATCGGCCGCCGCCTCGGCACCGAAAATGACACGATCTCGCGCGGGCTGCGCCAGCAGGTCGATGCCGTGCGCGGCCTGATCGGTGAAGCGGAAGGCACCTTGCAGGCGGCTGGCGCCCGCATCGTCTCGGAGACCGAGACGCTCGCCCGCGTCAGCGAAGCGGCGCGCGCCAGCGCCGACGCCACAGCGACGACGCTCGACCGGCAGGCGTCGCGCCTCGAAGTCGTGGCCGCAGGCGCGCTCGGCAAGGCCGATCAGCTCGCCACGCGCTATGAAACACAGCGCCAGATCATCACCGATGCCGCCAACCGGCTGGACGAGGAACGCCGCCGGCTCGAAGGCATTTTCGAAGCGAACCGCGACCAGATGGCGGCGGCGACGACCGTCATGGGCGAGCGGACGGCTGATATTTCCCGCGCCACCGCCGAACTTGCGACGAGCCTGAACGCCACCTTCGACAGCGCCTCGAAACGCGCCGCCACGGTGCGCGCCGAAATTTCGGGCGAAGTGTCCCGCGCCGTGTCCGAAGTCGATGAAGCCTCGGGCGCGATCAGCCGGTCGGCGGGCGCGGCGACCCGCGCCATCGGCGCAACCGTCGAGGAACTGCGTGCCGCGACGTCGGCGCTCAGCGACGACCTGACCCGTGTCGCCACCCAGACGATCGAGGCGACGACCGGCGAGCTGCGCAGCGCCACGACCGCGATGATCGCCGAAGTCACCGGCGCCTCCTCCGCCCTCGCCGCCGACATCTCGCTCCGCGCCGCCGAACTGCGGCACCTCGTCGGCGACGCGATGTCCGAAAGCGACATTGCCGGCGAACGCTTCAACGCCGCGATGATCCGCCTCGGCGGCGCGGCGAAGGACGCGGGCCGCGCGCTGGACGACGCCGCCAGTGAACTCGAAACCCGCATCGCCCGGATGCCCAACGACGCGGCCG
>DASVNC010000094.1:0-6323 GCA_036384055.1 Parvibaculum sp. | reverse complement strand
GCGGAGCCTGAATCGAAGAGAACTTCCGACTGGATGACGAAGCGGTCGCCGACGATCTGGATGTCGGGGCGGTCGCCGAGAATGGCGCGCAGGCGGCCGAAGAATTCGGAGCGGTATTTCGCCAGCTCCTGCACCTTCTGGGCGAGCGCCGTGTTGAGGCGGCGGCCGAGGTCGGCGATCTGGGCCTGACTTTCCTTGTCGCGTTTCTCGGAGGCGTCGAGCGCCTCTTCGAGCGCGGCAAGCTGGCGGCGCAGCGCCGAGATCTGCTGGTTCAACAGTTCGACCTGAGCGAGCGCGGCGTCGGAAATCTGCTTCTGTTTGGCGAGGTCGCCCTGCAGCGCGGCGACCTGTCCGGCGGCGCCTGCTTCCGCGCCCAGCTTTTCCTTTTCGGCGTTGGCGTCGGCGAGCGATTCCTGCAGCGTGGCGATGGTCGTTTGCAGGTCGGTCTTTTCCTGTTTGGCGAGCGCCAGCTGGTTCACCAGTTCGGCGATCTGGCTTTTCAGGTTTTCAAGCGCGGTGTCCTTGCTCGAAACAAGCTGCGACAGGAAGAACTGCGTCAGCATGAAAATCGTCAGCAGGAAAATCAGCACCAGCAGCAGGCTGGACATCGCATCGACGAAGCCCGGCCAGTAGTCGCCGCTCGGGGCGCGTCCGCGTATGCGTCGGGAGATCGCCATGACCGGCTCCTACTTGCCGACGCGGGCGGCGAGACGCTCGATGACGGGGCCGAGGGCTTCCTGATTTTCGGCGAGGCGGCGGATCAGCAGCTGCTCGTTTCTGAGCTGCTCGGTCAGGGCGGTGATCTGGCCGGCCAGCGCCATCATCGGCGCGCTGGAATTGCCGCCCGCGCCGGCATTGGCGGTCAGTGCATGTTCGATGCGCTCAAGGCGCTTCAGCGTGTCGCCGAGCATGCCGGGGCCGCGCTCCATGTCGCCGGAGATGTCGGTGACGGTCGAGAGCCATTCTTCAAGCTCGTTGTAGAAGCGGTTCTGCGCCTGACCCGCCTGCAGATCGAGGAAGCCGAGGATCAGCGATCCCGCCAGGCCGAAAAGCGAGGACGAGAACGAGGTGCCCATGCCGGAAAGCGGGCCTTCGAGACCGGCCTTCAGATTCTGGAAGACGGTGGCGGGATCGGAGCTTTCGACGTTGAGGCCGTGGATCGTCTGGCCGACGGAGCTGACGGTGGTGAGCAGGCCCCAGAAGGTGCCGAGCAGGCCAAGGAAGATCAGCAGGCCGATCAGGTAGCGAGAGGTTTCGCGCTGCTCGTCGAGGCGGGAGCCGAGCGAATCCAGGATTGAACGCATGGAGAGCGCGTTCAACTGCATGCGGCCCTTGCGATCGCCGAGCATGGTCGCCATCGGCGCCAGCAGCCGCGGAGGCTTGCCGACCGAGAGGCCGGGATCGGCGCGGCGGAATTCGTTGACCCAGCGGATTTCGGGTCCGAGCGCCAGCACCTGACGGAAGCCGTAGAGAATGCCGAGAACGAGAACGCTGATGATGAGTGTGTTGAGGCCGGGATTGGTGAAGTAGGCGATGCGGAGCGTCGGCGAGAGGATCGCCAGCAGGAAGCCGACAAGGATCAGGAACAGCACCATGCGCATGAGGTAGGGGCTGGGACGGGAGAGGGCTGTGCCCTCGTTGAAATCTTTCGCCATCGCGTTTGTCCTCGATCTCCTGACGGTGTTCGAAGGGCCGGGGCTAATCTGCGGTCCCGGTTTTCTTGCGGACCGACTGACGGCCCTGCTGGATGATGTCGATGCGGTCGTGAACGCCCGCGTCGCGCACGCCGCCCAGCGCCTGCACGTCGATGCGGTCCTGGTCGATGCCCTGATCGAGAAGGAACTGGCGCACCGCGAGCGCGCGCTTCAGCGCCGTGCGGCGCGCATTCATGCCGACATCGCCGATGTCGCCCGCATAGGCCTTGAGCGCGATGCGGCCCGACTGCGTTTTGAAGCGGTCGACGAAATCCTTGAGGCGGGCTTCTACGGGCGCGCTCAGCGTCACCTCGTCAGGCTCGAAGGGGATGCGTTCCAATGCCGGTTCGGGCTGGGGAAGGGGGACGGCGCCGAATTTCGGCTCGTCGGCCGTGGTCGCCGACAAGGGTGCCGGCGCGTCAGTGGGAACGGCGGGGGCCATGTCGGGCTTGTCGGCGGGCATGCCGCTGCTCTGCGGCGGAAGCTCGCCGGGGCGGACGAGCGGCACCGCATCGACCGGCGGATTATTGTCGGCGGCGCTCGCGGCGATGACGGCAAGCGGAGCGCCCGCGAGAAGCAGGGCGCCGAGCGCGATCGAGGCGGCCCTGCGCAGCGAATGAGAGATCATGAGTTTGTCCGCGCCCAACGAGAATCCGATGAAGCGAGTGTAAGCGGGTTCGCCGGACCAAGCCAACGGACGCTCGCAGCGGATTTGGGCGGAAATTGGACTTAAGACGCGGCGCGGGCGCGCTTGAGAACCCGGGCAAGCTGGTCCTGCACCATTTCATTGCCGACAAGGATGCCGCCCGTCTTCAGCATGTCCTCGCGGCCATGAAGATCGCGGACGGTGCCGCCCGCCTCGCGGACGAGGACGATGCCGGCCGCCATGTCCCAAGGGGCGAGGTTCGCCTCCCAATAGGCATCGAAGCGCCCGGCGGCGACATAGGCGAGGTCGAGGGCGGCCGAACCCATGCGGCGGACGCCGGCGACTTCGAGCATCACCTGCCGCAATTCGGCAATGTAGCCCTCGTGGTCGGGGCGGCCGATATTGGGCGTGCCGCAGGCGACCACGGCGTCCTTGAGCTCGCGGCGGACGGCGACGCGGATGCGGCGGTCGTTCAGAAAGGCGCCCTGGCCCTTTTCGGCGATGAACATTTCATCCGTAATCGGATTATAGACGAGGCCTGCGACCATCTGACCGTCGCGCTCGAGGCCGATCGAGATGGAGAATTGCGGAATGCCGTGCAGGAAGTTCGTCGTCCCGTCCAGCGGATCGACGATCCAGCGGTGCGACTTGTCGGAGCCTTCGACGACGCCGCCTTCCTCCATCAGGAAGCTGTAGCCGGGGCGCGCCTTGGACAGTTCCTCGAAGATGACCTTTTCGGCTTTCCTGTCGGCGGCGGAAACGAAATCCGCCGGACCCTTCATCGAGACCTGAAGGTTTTCGACTTCGCCGAAATCGCGCTGCAGCCCGCGCGCCGCCTTGCGTGCGGCGGCGACCATGACGGTCATGACGGGCGTGTGGCGGGACATCAATCGGCGCGGCGGAGATAGGTGACTTCGTTGGTGTCGACGACGATCTTTTCGCCGGTGGTGACGAAGGGCGGCACCATGACGCGGACGCCGTTGGAGAGCAGGGCGGGCTTGTAGGAGCTGGCCGCCGTCTGGCCCTTCACCGTCGGTTCGGTTTCGGTGATTTCGAGGACGACCTGATCGGGCAGCGAAATGCCGAGCGCCTTGCCTTCATGGCTTTCGACCATCACCTTCATGCCGTCCTGCAGGAAGGCGGCGCGCTCGCCGACCCAATCCTTCTGAAGCTCGATCTGCTCGTAGGTTTCGGCGTCCATGAAGGTCAGCATGTCGTCGTTGGCGTAAAGGAACGTGTAGTCCTTCTGCTCGAGACGGATGCGCTCGACGCTTTCGGCGGAGCGGAACCGCTCGTTGAGCTTGCGGTTGTCGACGAGGTTTTTCAGTTCGACCACGGCGAAGGCGCCGCCCTTGCCGGGCTTCACATGCTGCACCTTAACCGCGGCCCAGAGGCCGCCCTGATGCTCGATGACATAGCCGGGGCGGATTTCGTTACCGTTGATCTTGGGCATGGGGCGTTCTCGAAAGCTGAGGTTGAGGCCGGATGCGTCCGGACGCGGACGCAAGGCTTGCTGGCCGGCGCTCTGATAGCATCTGGCGGCCCGAAAGGCCAAGGGTCTTTGGTGTGAAAGCTGCGGCTAAAATGGCTTCCGGTCAGCCTTTTTTGGGCTTCCGGCCAGCTTTTGCCCCGAGCTTGGCCAGATCGGCATCGACCTTTTGCTGCATCTCAGGCGTGACCAGGGGCTTCAGCGCCTCGCGCAATTTCTGGTCCTCGACGCCGCCGCGTTCAGCCAGGGTCAACCAGAAGAGCGAGGCCTGGGTGTCCTGTTTGACGCCGTCGCCGAGCAGGTAGAGCGTTGCCAGCTGATCCTGCGCGGGGGCGTAGTCCTGATTGGCGGCCAGGGCGACCCATTTGGCGGCGGTTTCAAGATTCTTGTCGACGCCCTTGCCGTAATAGTAGGCGCCGCCGAGCGTCGCCTGCGCTTCCGGAAGGCCGGCTTGCGCCGCCTGCCGCAGGCGGATGGCGCCGCGCGCCTCGTCCTTTTCGACGCCATTGCCGTCCTGCAGCATGACACCGAGTTCGTAATTGGCTTCCGGATAACCCTGATCGCCCGCCAGCTCGAAAAGGTGCATCGCCTGCTGCGTGTTTTTCGGTTTGCCCTGGCCCATCGCATAGAGGCTGCCGAGATAGAATTGCCCGGCCGCGTCGCCGTCCGCCGAGGCCTTGTCCAGCCACTTCACCGCCTGAGCGAGATCCTTCGGGCCGCCGACGCCGGTGGCGTAAAGAAGTCCGAGCCGGGCTTCGGATGGCGGATGTCCCTTTTCGGCGGCGGCGGTGAAAAATTTGCGCGCCGCGACGGGATCACGCTTCATGCCGGACCCGTCGAGCGAAAAGAGGCCGAGCGCGTAGAGCGCGCCGCCGTCGCCTTTGGCCGCGGCGAGGCGAAACCAGTCGGCGGCCTTCTTGAAATCGGGCTTCACGCCCTGGCCCTGGCTCAGCATGGTGCCGAGCATCAACTGGGCGCGGGTGTCGCCTTTGTCGGCGAGCGGCTTTGCAAGCGCCATCGCCTTGGCGAATTCTCCGGCGTTGTAAGCCGTGTTGGCGGCGGCAAAGCCGTCCTCTGCGGGCGCGAACGTTTTGGCATCGGCGGCGAAAGCAGACGGCGCGGGCGCCGCCGCCGCAGCGAGCGCGCAGGCGAGGAGAGCGACGGAAATTTTCTTCATGGCGTTCGGCCTTTCTCGACCATGATGCGATTGAAGATACGCACCGCTTCCGCCGGGCCTTCCGGATGGGCCCAGACGCCGGAAGATACAGCGAGAAAGTCCGCACCCGCACCAACAAGCGGTGCGGCATTTGCAACCGTAATGCCACCGATGGCGACGCAGGGCACGACGAAGGTTTCCGTCCACCACGTCAGGATTTCCGGTTCGGCTCTCGTCTTTGCGAGTTTCGTACCAGTGTCATAAAAGGCGCCGAAGGCGACATAATCCGCGCCCGCTTCGCCCGCTTCCATCGCGAGGTGGCGGGAGTCGTGGCAGGTGACGCCGACGATGCGGTTCACGCCGACGAGTTTGCGCGCCTCTTGGTAAGACATGTCGTCCTGGCCGATGTGAACGCCGTCGGCATCCATTTCGGCGGCAATATCGGCGCGGTCGTTGATGAGAAAGGCGACGCCGCGCGCCTGCGCGACCGGCATCAGGATTTCGGTGGCGCGGCGGATCGTGTCGGCGTCGGCGGTTTCTCCCGCCTCCGTTTTCAGGCGCAATTGCAGTGAGGCGACGTCGCCCGCATCGAGCGCGGCTTTCAGCGTGTCGGCAAAGGCGCGCGGCTCAAGACGCGGCGGCGTGATGAGATAGAGACGGCACGGCTCGCGCCCGCCTTCTTCCATCAGGGCCGCCTGCTTGTCGGAAATGTATTTCTTCTTGCTCATGGGGCGAGGTTGTAGCGCGGGTTGCGGGCGAAAGGCAAAAGGCCCTGCCGGTTAGGTCGGAACGTAGAAGCCCCATACGCCGTTCGACAGCTCATCAACGGCAAAGCGAACGGGTTGCAAAGCATCGCCGATCTCATAAACGCGATATCTGTGAATTTGGGACGGGTATGACGGATGCGGGAGGTCGAGAGGTTTGGTGTCGGTTGGCCGCCATTCGTGTTTCCAAACTTGCAGACCGCCAATGCGAAGATCGTCGCCTTCAAATCCGACGTGCACCGCCTTCCAAGACATTGCAGCATCCACCGTCGCTTTTGATATTCGTTCGAGCCAGCATCATAGACCAAAAGCGAAACGCCCCGCTCGTGAAAGCGGGGCGCTTCGACTGGGTTGCTTGGCGGAGCTTGGTTTCGGGCCGCGCCATCCACTCTCATACTGTCATCCCTGCGAAAGCAGGGATCCAGGGCTGCTTGCTCCGTGTTTGCCGCTTCTGGACCCCGGCATGCGCCGGGGTGACATGTGGGGGTGGGGCCGTAGAGACTCAGGCGGCTTTTTCGAGGTCGGTCTTCCATTTGCCGAGCGCGGCGAGGCTGTTCATCCGGGCGCGGTGGGC
>DASVNC010000093.1:0-12148 GCA_036384055.1 Parvibaculum sp. | reverse complement strand
GACAGCGGCAAGCTTCCGCAGGTGACCTTCTACAAGCCGCAGGGCGAGCTCAACGAACATCCAGGCTATGCCGATGTCGTCGATGGCGACGATCATCTGGTGACGCTGGTGCGGCACATCGAGAAGAGCCCGCAGTTCAAGCACATGCTTGTCGTCATCACCTATGACGAGAATGGCGGCTTCTGGGATCACGCCGCGCCGCCCAGGGGCGACCGCTGGGGCCCGGCACGCGCATTCCGGCGATCGTCATTTCGCCCTATGCGAAGCGGGGCGCGGTGGACAAGACCTTCTACGACACGACGTCGATCCTGCGCCTCATCACTGAGCGGTTCGGTCTGCCGGAATTGCCGGGATTGAAGGCGCGCGCCGACGCGCTCATCGCCAACGGCAACCCGGCGCCGGGCGATCTTACCAATGCGCTGAATTTGCCGAAGTGACGGGCGTTATTTCTTCTGGAGAAGTTTCGCGGCGGCGGGCGCGAAGTAGGTCAGGACGCCGTCGGCACCGGCGCGCTTGAAGCTCATCAGGCTTTCGAGGATGACGCGGTCGCGGTCGAGCCAGCCGCGCTCGATGGCGCCGGCGATCATCGCGTATTCGCCGGAGACCTGATAGGCGAAGGTGGGCATGCCGAAAGCCTGCTTCACGCGCCAGAGCACGTCGAGATAGGGGAGACCCGGTTTCACCATCACCATGTCGGCGCCTTCGGCGATGTCGAGCGCGACTTCGCGCAGCGCTTCGTCGCCGTTTGCCGGGTCCATCTGGTAGGTGCGCTTGTCACCCTTCAGCGCGCCCGACGATCCGATGGCGTCGCGGAAGGGGCCGTAGAAGGCGGACGCGAACTTTGCCGCATAGGACATGATCTGCGTGTCGGTGTGGCCGGCCTTTTCGAGCGCGGTGCGGATGGCGCCGACGCGGCCGTCCATCATGTCGGATGGCGCGATGATGTCGCAGCCCGCTTCGACCTGCATCAGCGACTGGCGGATCAGGATTTCGACCGTCTCGTCATTGAGGATGCGGTCGCCCTCCATCACGCCGTCATGGCCGTGGCTGGTGAAGGGATCGAGTGCCGCGTCGCAGAGGACGCCGAGGTTCGGGAAAGCCTTCTTGATCGCGCGCGTCGATTGGCAAACGAGATTGCCGGGATCGGTAGCGAGCGAACCCATCGGGTCGCGCTTTTCCATCGGCGTATGCGGGAAGAGGGCGACGACCGGGATGCCGAGTGCGACGGCTTCTTCGGCGGCGCGAACGCTTTCATCGACGCTCAGGCGCTCGACGCCCGGCATGGAGGGGATCGGCTCGCGCTTGTTCTTGCCTTCGACCAGAAAGAGCGGCCAGATGAGATCGTTGGCCGACAGCGTATTCTCGGCGGTCAGGCGGCGCGACCAATCGGCCTTGCGATTGCGGCGCATGCGGGTGGCGGGGAAGGCCGGTGTCGGGTGCGTTGTCATGGGCCAAACACATAGCGCCTGGGCCCCGCTCGCGCAACGTGCCGCAACGTCACCCCCGGCCGAAAAAGCGGTTCGTTGACATGCTTAAAGGCGGCCAGTATCACGGCCAGACCGTGCGGCATAAGCGCGGATGGGAGGCGGGAATGCAGTTCGAACTCGGCGAGGACCAGCGGGCATTTCGGGAGATGGCGCGCGCCTTCGCGGCGGAGGAGCTTGAACCCTTCGCCGCCGACTGGGACCGGACGCATTTCTTTCCGGTCGAGACGCTGCGCAAGGCGGCGGCGCTCGGGCTGGCCGGGATTTACGTCAGGGAAGACGTTGGCGGATCGGCGCTGACGCGGCTCGACGCGGCGCTCGTCTTCGAGGCGCTGTCGGCCGGCTGCACATCGACGGCGGCGTTCCTCTCGATCCACAACATGGCGTCGTGGATGATCGACAGGTTCGGCGGCGAGACGCAGCGGCGGAAGTGGCTGCCGCGCCTGACGACGATGGAACTGATTGCGAGTTACTGCCTGACGGAGCCGTCGGCGGGATCGGATGCGGCCTCGCTGCGCACCAGGGCCGTGCGCGACGGCGACCATTATGTGCTCAACGGATCGAAGGCGTTCATTTCAGGCGGCGGCACGTCGGATATTTATGTCTGCATGGTGCGCAGCGGGGAAGCGGGCGCCAAGGGCGTTTCCTGCATCGTCGTCGAGAAGGGCACGCCGGGGCTCTCCTTCGGTGCGCCGGAAAAGAAGATGGGCTGGAATTCGCAGCCGACGGCGCAGGTGATTTTCGAAGATTGCCGCGTGCCGGTTGAAAACCTGATCGGCGCGGAAGGCGAAGGCTTCAAGATCGCGATGATGGGGCTCGATGGCGGGCGGCTCAACATCGGCGCCTGCGCGCTCGGCACGGCACAGGCGGCGTTTGCGCGGGCGAAGAACTACATGAGCGAGCGGGAGCAGTTCGGCAAGCCGCTGGCGTCGTTCCAGGCATTGCAGTTCAAGCTCGCCGACATGGCGACGGAACTGGAAGCGGCGCGGCTGCTGCTCTATCAGGCCGCGACGAAGGTCGATGCCAAGGCGCCGGATGCGACCATGCAGGCGGCGATGGCCAAGCGCTTCGCCACCGATGTCAGTTTCCGTGTGGCCAACGAGGCGCTGCAGATTCACGGCGGCTACGGCTATCTCAACGATTTTCCGCTGGAGCGGCATGTGCGCGACCTGCGCGTGCATCAGATTCTCGAAGGCACCAACGAGATCATGCGCGTCATCATCGCGCGCGAGCTGCTGAAGGACTGATGGCCGCGCAGGCTGCATATGCTGCCTCACCTCCCCCTCAAGGGGGGGAACTTAGTAAGGACGTCTGCGGCAGAAAATCTTTCGAGGAGCGGTATGTCCGAGGAAGCTGAAGTCCTGTTCGAGCGGCGAGGCGGCGCGGGTGTCATCACGCTCAACCGGCCGAAGGCGCTGAATGCGCTGACGCTCGGCATGGTCCGCGCGATGCACCCGCAACTGAAGGCATGGGCGGCGGACGATACCGTCAAACTCGTCATCGTCGAGGGTGCGGGCGGGAAGGCGTTTTCGGCAGGCGGCGACATTCGCGCGCTGCACGATTGGGGCAAGGTGGGCGACCGCAACGTCATCGACTTCTACCGCGAGGAATATCGCCTTAACGTCTACATCAGGAATTATCCGAAGCCCTATATCGCGCTGATGAACGGCATCGACATGGGCGGCGGCGTCGGCGTGTCGGTCAACGGATCGGTCAGGGTGGCGACGGAAAAGCTCACCTTCGCCATGCCGGAAACGGGCATCGGGCTTTTTCCGGATGTCGGCGGCACGTATTTTCTTCCGCGCTGCCCGGGCGAGATCGGCATGTTTCTCGGACTGACCGGCGAGCGGCTGAAGGCGGCAGATGCCATCTATGCAGGCATTGCCGATGTCTTTGTGCCGGACGAAAAGCTCGATGAATTGAAAGAGCGGCTTGCGAAGGGCGAAGCGGTCGAGGCGGCGCTGAAGGCCGTTGCTGGCGACGCGGGCGCGCCGGGGCTTGCGGCGCGGCGGGCCGAAATCGACCGGCATTTCTCGAAAGCTTCGGTCGGCGAGATCGTCGCTTCGTTGAAGGCGGATGCCGGCGAATGGGCTCAGACCGTGGCGGCGACGCTGGCAGCGAAGTCGCCGACGAGCCTGCTTGTCGCCTACCGCCAGATCCGGGAGGGCGCAAAGCTCTCTTTTGAAGATTGCATGAAGCTCGAATTCCGGCTGACCAACCGTTTCATGGGCGGTCACGACTTTTACGAAGGCGTCCGGGCGATCATCATCGACAAGGATCAGAAACCGGCGTGGCGGCCGGGGCGGCTCGAAGAGGTCAGCGGCGGCGAAGTGGACGCTTATTTCGCGACGCTCGGCAGGGATGAATTAAGTTTCGACTAGGGGGGAAATATGGCGGCGATCGGCTTTATCGGGCTCGGCAATATGGGCGGGCCTATGGCGAAGAATCTCGTCAAGGCGGGGCACAAGCTGAAGGTGTTCGACCTGAGCGAGGCGGCGGTGGCCTCGCTGGTCGCTATGGGTGCAACGAAAGCGGCGACGGCGCCGGACGCGGCGCGAGACGTCGAGTTCGTCGTCACCATGCTGCCGGCGGGCGAGCATGTGCGCTCGGTCTATCTCGGGGAGAAGGGGCTCATCGAGGCGGCGGCCAAAGGCACGCTCTTTATCGATAGCTCAACCATCGACGTGCCGTCGGCGCGCGAGACCATCGCGGCAGCGGAGAAGGCGGGCATGGCGATGCTCGATGCGCCGGTGTCGGGCGGCGTCGGCGGCGCGGAGGCGGGCACGCTCACCTTCATGGTCGGCGGGACGGATGAGGCGTTCGCCAAGGCAAAGACCGTTCTCGAAAAGATGGGCAAGAACATTTTCCATGCGGGCGCGGCGGGCAACGGCCAGGTCGCCAAGGTCTGCAACAACATGATCCTCGGCATTTCGATGATCGCGGTGTCGGAAGCCTTCGTGCTCGGCGAGAAGCTGGGGCTCGACGCACAGACGCTTTTCGACATTTCGTCCACGGCGTCCGGCCAGTGCTGGTCGATGACCTCTTATTGTCCGGTGCCTGGGCCGGTGCCGACATCGCCCGCCAATCGCGACTACAAGCCGGGGTTTACGGCGGCGATGATGCTGAAGGATTTGCGGCTGGCGCAGGATGCGTCGAAGACGGCAAAAGCACCGACGCCGCTCGGCGCGCAAGCCGCGCAGCTTTACGCGCTGATGGAAGCGTCGGGCCATGACGGGCTCGACTTCTCCGGCGTGATCAAAATGATCCGTGGAGATATTTAAGGATAAGCAATCGTAAACGCGCTTATTCACCCATTTCGGTCGCGTCTAAACCAGTCGTTAGGAACGGATTCGCTATTCTCTGCAGCGGGCAGGACCTTCATTCAGGTTTCGCCTTTCTAGTGTTGTATTGAGAGGGCGAATTCATGGGCATGACGACGCAGGCCACCGCGCTGATAGCGAACGATGACGAGGCCGCTTCGAAGCCGGCATATCTTGAGGCGCTGACCTATGTCGAGCGCCTTCATCGTCGCCTTCTCGACGTCATCAAGGATGAGCTGGACCGGCTTTCCTGCTCGGAAATCAACAGCGTGCAGGCGCTGCTGCTGTTCAACATCGGCGATGCCGAAATGACGGCGGGCGAATTGCGCACGCGCGGGCATTACCTCGGCTCCAATGTTTCGTACAATCTGAAGAAGCTGGTCGAGGCCGGCTACATCAGCCATCAGCGTTCGCGGCTCGACCGCCGCTCGGTGCGCGTGCGGCTGACCGACAAGGGCCGGGCGATCTGCAAGGCAATCGACGTGCTGTATGACAAACATTGCCGCTCGGTCGCCGAAGTCGGCGACATCAGCATTGAAGAGCTGAAGCAGATCAACGCGACGCTGCACAAGCTCGAGCGGTTCTGGACCGACCAGATCCGCTATCGCCTCTGAAGACTGCATTCACGACCGACACCGCCCCATGCCCCGCCATGCCCCGCCACGTGCGGGGCATGGTGTTTCCGGGCCCCGAATCCCGCACAGAACTTGCAGAAATCGGGATTATGGATGCCGCCCGCCGGTTGGTTTGTCCCAATCGCGGACGGCGCGTCCCGAATTGGTTAAGATGATGCCGGTGGCGGCGCGAGGGTGCGGTGAAGGTTAATCGCGGGTCGAGGTTCCGGGTGGTGGTGGCGTTGGCGATGTTCGCCGGCGGCGCGCTTCTGGCCATGCCCGCTCGCGCAGCGTCCAGCTACGATCCGGTCGAGACCCAGTGGATCGATCCGTGGAATGCGAATGCGGATGCGGAACCCACCGACGACCCGGCGATGAAATCGACCGTGCCGACGCTTGGCGACCAGGGTTTCTGGCCGGTCGTGCGGGCGGTCTCGATGTACAAGCAGATCGAAAAGTGGGGCGGCTGGGAACAGATCCCCGATGGCGAGCCGCTTGTGAAGGGCGTGCGCGATGCGCGCATCGTCCTCATTCGCAAGCGGTTGCTCGCGACGGGCGACATGACGGCTTCGGGCGGCGACCAGATGCTGTTCGACGATGCGGTCTATGAAGGCATTCGCCGTTTTCAGTCGCGGCACGGCCTGGAGCCGGACGGCACCGTCGGCCGCGGTACGCTGAACGCGATGAACGTGCCGGTGGCGGCGCGCATCCAGCAGCTCGAAATAAATCTGAAGCGGCTCAACGATGTCGCGCCGACGCTCGGCGCGCGCTACGTCTTCGTCAACATCGCCGGGCAGGAGGTCGAGGCGGTGGAGAACGGCGAGGTCGTGATCCGCAAGCGCGTCATCGTCGGCAAGGAAGATCGTCAGACGCCGGAGTACACGAGCAAGATCAACTACGTCACGATCAATCCCTACTGGAACGTGCCGGAGTCGATTGCGATAAAGGATCTGCTGCCCAAGATCAGGGCTAATCCGAAGTTCCTATCCCGCATGGGCATCCGGGTTCTACATGGCTGGACGGACGCGGCGCCCGAAGTCGATCCATCGACGGTCGACTGGTCCGATCCGGCGGTGACGAGGGAGTATCGTCTGCGGCAGGACCCGAGCCGGCTCAACTCGCTCGGCACCGTGAAGATAAATTTTCCCAATCCCTTCGCGGTCTATCTGCACGATACGCCGGTGAAGACGCTGTTCAGCCGGCAAGGGCAGAATTTCAGCTCCGGCTGCGTCCGCGTGCAGGACGTGCGCGACCTCGTCGCCTGGCTGCTCAAGGATAATGCGGGCTGGGACCGCGCCCGCATCGACCAGACCATCAAGAGCGGCGAGCACATGGACGTCACGCTGCCGAGGCAGGTGCCGATCTATCTCATGTATTTGACGGCCTGGGTCGGCGAAGACGGCGTCGTCAATTTCCGCGACGACGTTTACGACCGCGACCGCAAGCTCAGCGCCACCATGCCGGGCGAATAGACTAAGGGCGGCGGTCCGCTATCATCGGGCAAACGAAATCTCCGGAAACACGGGGAAACAGGGCGGGGAGGCCCTTTGCCATGCCAAAAGGGCGGTCGGCCAAATTTCCGTATCTTGAGCATGACGGCATTCTCGCCTTCGCCCATCGCGGCGGAGCGGGCGCCTGGCCCGAAAACACGATGCCAGCCTTTCAGGGCGCGGTCGATCTCGGCTACCGCTATATCGAGACGGACGTCCATGCGACGCGCGACGGCGTGCTGCTGGCCTTTCACGATGACAGGCTCGACCGCGTCACCGACCGGACGGGCATCATCGCCGAGATGGATTATGCCGATGTCGCGCCCGCGCGCGTCTCCGGCAAGGAACCCATTCCGCGTCTGGAAGAGCTCCTGGCCGCATGGCCCGATGTCCGCATCAACATAGACCCCAAGCGCGACAATGCCGTCGGGCCGCTGATCCGGGTGCTGCGGGAGGCGGGCGCCGTCGAGCGGGTCTGCGTGACCTCCTTTTCGGATGCGCGGACGCGGACCGTGCGCGAGGCGCTGGGGCCGAAGCTCTGCACCGGGCTCGGGCCTGTGGGGACGACACGGCTGCGGTTTTCGAGCTGGTGCGGGCCGCTCGGGTTCCTGTGGGGCGGCTTTGCCGAGGGAGCGGCGCAGATCCCGGTGGCACAATATGGAATCAGGCTGATCGACCCGATGCTGGTCGGTCGGGCGCATGAGGCGGGGCTGCAGGTCCATGTCTGGACCATCGACGAGCCCGCGGAAATGAACCGGCTGATCGACCTCGGCGTCGACGGGTTGATGACCGACGAACCGGCCTTATTGAAAGCTGTCCTCGTGGAACGGGGGCTTTGGACCTCGTAAATCCATGCTTAAGTAGTGACGCTGATGCGACAAATACGCATATCCCCTGTCTGCCCACGGGGGCTATGGTGTGCTAGGTTTTTAGGCGTTGGCCTTGCCGCCGGGAGGAGCTCGGATGCGGGGCGGTAACAAGGACCCGGACATGGACTACCAGAAAAAGCTCGCCGAGGCGCTCCGCTCCGTGAAGGACGAGGGTCGCTATCGCGTGTTCGCGGACATCCTGCGTCACCGTGGCGACTTTCCCCGGGCGACGTTCCACACGCCGGAGGGCGCGCGCGAAATCATCGTCTGGTGCTCCAACGACTATCTCGGCATGGGCCAGCATCCGTCGGTGCTCGACGCCATGCACCGCACCCTCGACGAGGTTGGCGCGGGCTCCGGCGGCACGCGCAATATCGCCGGCACGACCCATTATCACGTCGAGCTTGAGCACGAACTCGCCGACCTTCATCAGAAGGAAGCCGCGCTGCTCTTCACCTCGGGCTATGCGGCGAACGACGCGACGCTGTCGACGCTGGTGCGCGTATTCGGCGATTGCGTCATCATCTCGGACGAGATGAACCACGCCTCGATGATCGAAGGCATCAAGCGCGGCGGCGGTCCGAAGCGGCTGTGGCGGCACAACGACCTCGGTCATCTCGAAATCCTTTTGAAGCAGATCGATCCGGCGCAGCCCAAAATCGTCGCCTTCGAGTCCGTCTATTCGATGGATGGCGACATTGCGCCCATCGGGGCGATTTGCGACCTGGCGAAGAAATACGGCGCGCTGACCTATCTCGATGAAGTTCATGCGGTCGGCCTTTACGGGCCGCGCGGCGGCGGCATTGCCGAGCGCGACGGCGTGCTCGACAAGGTCGATATCATCGAGGGCACGCTGGCCAAGGGCTTCGGCGTCATGGGCGGCTACATCGCCGGTTCCTCGGCTCTGGTCGATGTCATCCGCTCCTATGCGCCGGGCTTCATCTTCTCGACCTCGCTGGCGCCCGTTCTCACGGCCGGCGTGCTGGCCGCCGTGAAGCATCTGAAGGCGAGCAGCGTCGAGCGCGATCGCCATCAGGAGCGGGCGGCGACGCTCCGCCGCAAGATGGCGGATGCGGGCCTGCCGGTCATGATGTGCGAAAGCCATATCGTGCCCGTGATGGTGGGCGATCCGGTGATCTGCAAACAGGTGAGCGACGACCTTCTGCACGATCACGGCATCTACGTGCAGCCCATCAACTATCCAACCGTACCGCGCGGCACGGAGCGGCTGCGCTTCACGCCTTGCCCGGTTCACACCGACGACATGATGGACGACCTGGTGAAGGCGCTCGATCAGGTGTGGACGCGGCGAAAGATACGGCGTGCAGCCGCCTGAGGGCGGACATAACAAGTCTGCGCCGCCGGCAAAGACCGGCGGCTCCCGGGAAGTCATTTTCGAATTCGCCCCCATCGGCGGCAGCGTCAAGGTCACGGCCATCGACGTGCTGACCGGCATTGAAGTCTCTGTCGTCGGTCCGGCAACAGCGTCTTCGCAGCGCGAGCTTGAGCGCATTGCGGTGCAGAAACTGATGCATCGAATCGAGCGGGAGAGCGGGGCCGGGGCTCCGCCCAAAACGCAAGAGCCGCCGAAAGGCGGCGGCACGGGCGGCGGGATTATCGTCTAGCGGATTTCACCTTCAGATAGAAACAGCACCGTCATTGCGAGGAGCGGAGCGACGAAGCAATCCAGTCTTCACTTGCGGCTACCTGGATTGCAGCACCCCGGAGCCTATCCTTGGGCGTGCCTCCGGCACGACCCGAGGGGGGCTCGCAATGACGATTCCACCTGAATCAAAAACGCTCCGGCGGATTATTTCTTGCGTTTGCCGCGCGTGCCCGCCAGATCGCTGCGGCCGAGGCCGATCTGCTTGGCGAGCCGGGAACGCTGGGCGGCGTAGTTTGGCGCGACCATCGGATAGTCGTTCGGGAGACCCCAGCGGGCGCGGTATTCTTCAGGCGTCATGCCGTATTGCGAACGCAAATAGCGCTTCAGCATTTTCAGCTTCTTGCCGTCTTCAAGACAAACAATGTAATCGGCGGCGATGGATTTCTTGACGGGGACGGCGGGGGTCAACTCTTCGGCGGGACGCTCGGCGCTGCCGTCGAGCTCCTTGAGAGTATTGTGCACATTACGGATGATCCCGGACAGATCCCCGGCAGACATCGCATTGTTGCTGACGTAGGCCGATACGATTTCCGACGCCAATCTCAGAAGTCCGGGCGCGTTTCCGTCGGCTTTGTTCTTGCTCTCGCTCATTACCGGAGAAAGTCCTCATTGCCTGCGTAACACTTTATACGCTTCGAATCTTACTTTCAGACTAGCGCCATCCTTCTAGCGCGTTAAGTCTGAGACGATCAAGATGTGTGAATTGATTTATTTTAAGAGGCCCGGGTATATCTCAGTGAAGGCTCCATTTCAGTCCAGTTTAAACTTAGGTTGATGGCGAATACATATACGGCAAATCTTCGGACGCGGTTCATCTTAAGAGAATTCTGTTTATACTGACCACTGGCTTCCCACCCCGGCCTCCGATCATTATCAATCTGGCTCACACAGGGCTCTGCGGGACGCGCGGGCGGCGCCTTGTGGTGGATTGGCCCGTGAGCGCGATATGTGGTATCACGCCCCGATGGAAGGTGGGCCCGCCAGGGCTC
Source organism: Parvibaculum sp. (assembly GCA_036384055.1). Taxonomy (GTDB): domain Bacteria; phylum Pseudomonadota; class Alphaproteobacteria; order Parvibaculales; family Parvibaculaceae; genus Parvibaculum. The sequence goes on along the minus strand of DASVNC010000093.1, from coordinate 1,716 downwards.
GCGCAGGATGGGCGCATGTTGTTTCCGCGGTCTGGCCCGCGGCCGGAACTGGAACGCCCTCCCTCTGAAAAGGTTCAATCGATGTCGACCAATGCAATGGCAGGACAGGCTGCGTCCTCCGGGTTTTTTAACGACAGCCTCGCCAAGAGCGACCCCGATATTCAGCGCGCCATCGACAGGGAGCTGGCGCGCCAGCAGACGCAGATCGAGCTGATCGCGTCGGAAAACATCGTTTCACGGGCCGTGCTCGAAGCGCAGGGCTCGATCATGACCAACAAGTATGCCGAGGGCTATCCGGGCAAGCGCTACTACGGCGGCTGCGAGTTCGTCGATATTGCCGAGGAACTGGCGATCGAGCGGGCAAAGCGGCTCTTCAACTGCGCCTATGCCAATGTGCAGCCGAATTCCGGCTCGCAGGCGAACCAGGGCGTGATGATGGCGCTCATCAAGCCGGGCGACACGATCATGGGCATGAGCCTGGCCGCGGGCGGGCACTTGACGCATGGCGCGGCGCCGAACCAGTCGGGCAAGTGGTTCAACGCGGTCCAGTACGGCGTCCGACAGCAGGACCACCAGATCGATCTCGATGAGGTCGAGAGCCTGGCCAAACAACACAAGCCGAAGATGATCATCGCCGGCGGCTCGGCCTATCCGCGTGTCATCGACTTCAAGGCGTTCCGCGCCATCGCCGACAGCGTCGGCGCGCTTTTGATGGTCGACATGGCGCATTTCGCCGGGCTCGTCGCCGGAGGCGTGCATCCGAGCCCGCTGCCCCTTGCCGATATCGTCACGACGACGACGCACAAGACGCTGCGCGGGCCGCGCGGCGGCATGATCCTCTCGAACAACGAGGAGATCGGAAAGAAGATCAATTCGGCGATCTTCCCGGGCATTCAGGGCGGGCCGCTGATGCATGTGATCGCCGGCAAGGCGGTCGCTTTCGGCGAGGCGCTGCGTCCGGAATTCAAGCTCTATGCGAAGTCGGTGGTGGAGAATGCCCGCGCGCTGGCGGCGACGCTGGCCGAAGCCGGGCTCGCCATCGTATCCGGCGGCACCGACACGCATCTGATGCTGGTCGATCTCCGGCCGAAGAAACTCAACGGCAAAGTGGCGGAAGCGGCGCTCGAACGCGCCAACATCACCTGCAACAAGAACGGCATTCCGTTCGATCCGGAAAAGCCGACCATCACGTCGGGCGTGCGTCTCGGCACGCCGGCGGGGACGACGCGCGGCTTCGGTGTCGCGGAGTTCCAGCAGATCGGCAAGCTCATCAACGAAGTTCTGACGGGGCTGGCCGCACATGGCGACGAGGCCAATGCGAAAGTCGAGGCGGGGGTGCGCGAGCGCGTCGTCGATCTGTGCAAGCGGTTCCCGATTTACGGCGGACCGAAGTAATTCAGAGTTGAGACAACAGGCGGGGGCTACGGGGCATGCGTTGTCCATATTGCGGCAATGAAGACACGCAGGTTAAGGATTCACGTCCGACCGAGGACAACACGTCGATCCGGCGGCGGCGCTTCTGCACCGCTTGCGGCGGCCGGTTCACGACGTTCGAGCGGGTGCAGTTGCGCGAGCTGACGATCATCAAGAAAAGCGGCCGCAGAGTGCCCTTCGACCGGGACAAGCTCATGCGTTCCGTGCAAGTCGCGATGCGCAAACGCCCAGTTGAGCAGGAACGCATAGAGCGTATGGTGTCCGGCATTGTGCGCAGGCTGG